>VEPD01000304.1 GCA_012027035.1 Ruminiclostridium sp.
ATTTCCTCAATCATCAATTTAGTCCGCCCATAGGGATTTGTTGCAGAAAGCGGAAAGTCTTCGGATATGGGTACTGTGTGAGGGTCACCGTAAACAGTGGCAGAGGAACTGAATACCAGATTTTTAACACTGTGCTTTTTCATTATCTCACACAACACAAGAGTTCCGGTAATGTTATTATAATAATATTTCAGAGGAATGGACACCGACTCTCCAACAGCTTTTAAGCCGGCAAAATGCATTACGGAATCAATCTGTTCCATGTTGAAAATATCGTCCAAAGCTTCCCTTTCAAGCAAATCAGCCTCGTAGAACTTCAGAGGCTTACCCGTTATCTCCCGTATTCTTTTTATAGACTCTTCCTTACTGTTACTCAGGTTGTCTATTACAACAACTTCATATCCTGCCTGCAGCAGTTCTACACATGCATGGCTCCCAATATAACCAGCGCCGCCTGTCACCAGAATGGACATATATCCACCTCCATTAAATTCATGTTTAAATTCGGAAACTCAAGTTTTCTGTCATAAAATGGTTTCTGAATTAATTCTACATATACACACATTATATCATACACAGAGTAATTCCGGTTCTTCTTAGATTTCTGCCAACACTACTCTTTCGTCCCGCAAGGTTTTTTTAACATCTATGATACGTTGGTTTTCCGAGCCTTTGAATTTCAAAAGCAAATTTTTTTTATCCAGCTCAAACCGTCCATCCACCAGGATGTCTGTCTCCCCCAGCAGGCTTCTCCAACCTTCACGGCTGCTGTTTTGGATTACCTCTACAGTATACCCCGTATAAGTCATCACATTCAAGCCTGACGCATGCACCTTTGCCGCCAGTTCGGCGCATACTCCCGCCTGCTCAAAGGGTTCGCCCCCGCTCAGTGTAATTCCGTCAAGCAGCGGATTCTTCAGGATTTGCTCGAGAAGCGAATCAACACTTACAGAAGTGCCGCCTTCGAATGAGTGGGTATGCGGATTATGGCACCCCGGACAATGATGTTTACAGCCTTGCGTAAAAACAACAAACCTGAAACCTGGACCATCAACAATTGATTCTTTGACTAAACCGGCAATTTGAAGCATGGAAATCATAATCTACCTCATACACTAATGGAATGCTTCACCCTGTCTCTTTCTTCAGCTCTCTTTGCATCGTTGAACTTTTCAATGGTGCCCACAAGATACCCGGTGATACGGCGTATCCTTTCGAACAGTATGCCATCTTCCTTGCGTCCGCAGGAGGGACAGGTCTCGCCGATAATGCCGGTATATCCGCAAACCGGATCACGGTCGACAGGATGATTTACCGATCCGAATCCTACATTGGCTTCCTTCATAACTCTTATTACCTTTTCAAAAGCTTCAAGGTTCTGGGTGGGATCGCCGTCCAGTTCCACATATGTAATATGACCTGCATTGGTCAGTTCATGGTATGGCGCTTCCAGCCTTATCTTTTTAAACGCCCCTATTTCATAATATACAGGTATGTGAAAGCTGTTTGTATAGTATTCCCTATCGGTTATACCTTCTATAGCACCGAAAATCTGCCTGTCAAGCTTGACGAACTTCCCGGCGGTTCCTTCTGCAGGAGAGGCGATCAAGGTATAATTCATCCCATATTTCCTGCTGGCTTCATCCATCCGTTTACGCATATAGCCGATAATCTCAAGCCCGAGATTCTGTGATTCTTCAGACTCGCCGTGATGCTTGCCTGTCAAAGCCTTCAGGCACTCTGCCAGGCCGATGAAGCCCATGGTAAGAGTGCCATGCTTCAGAACTTCACGTATTTCATCCTCCCAGCCCAGCTTGTCGGAATCCATCCAGATCCCCTGACCCATGAGGAAAGGAAAATTTTTCACCTTTTTCTTAGCCTGTATTTCAAATCTCTCCATCAGTTGGTCGATTACCATATCTATCTTTTTGTCCAGCTCTTCAAAGAAGAAATTGATGTTCTTATTGCTTTTCAGTCCTATCCTGGGGAGATTTACAGTGGTAAAGCTCAGGTTGCCCCGTCCGTAAATAGTCTCTCTGGCAGAGTCGTAGATATTCCCTACCACTCTTGTCCTGCAGCCCATATATGCTATCTCGGTTTCAGGCTGTCCCGACTTGTAATATCTCAGGTTATACGGCGCGTCCTGGAAGGAAAAATTCGGGAAAAGCCTCTTTGCACTTACCCGGCAGGCCAGTTTGAACAAATCATAATTGGGCTCGCCCTTGTTATAGTTTATACCGTCCTTGACTCTGAAAATATGTATCGGGAAAATTGGGGTCTCTCCATTTCCAAGCCCTGCTTCAGTTGCAAGCAATATATTTTTCATGACCATTCTGCCTTCCGGCGAAGTATCCATTCCGTAGTTAATGGAGCTGAAAGGTATCTGGGCGCCGGCCCTGCTGTGCATGGTATTTAGATTGTGTACGAATGCTTCCATGGCTTGAAATGTATTGCAGTCGGTTTCAGCTTCGGCCTTCTTGCGTGCAAAGCCTTGAGCCTTTGAAATCAAGGCGTCATCCTTCAATATTTCTTTCAGGTATTTTGTTTCGAACTTTGTATATCCGTCGCGAAGATTCAGAGTTGGTACTACGCCATGGTCATCGGATAATTTTTTAAAAATCCCCCTGACGGCTGCTTCCAGATCCTGCTCTTCCGCCAGAAGCTCCAAGGCCTTCAGGAGATTTTGCCTGTAGAGCTTGACATAGGTTTTTGCAACACCTTCAGCCATGCTGTAATCGAAATTCGGGATGCTTTGCCCTCCATGCTGGTCATTCTGATTTGACTGAATGGCAATACAGGCCAGAGCGGAATAGCTGTGAATATCATTGGGTTCTCTGAGAAATCCATGACCTGTACTGAAGCCATTCTTGAACAGTCCTTTGATATCTATCTGACAGCATGTAGTGGTCAGGGCCAGAAAATCCATGTCGTGTATGTGTATGTCCCCATCCTTGTGAGCCTTTGAATGCTTCGGGTTAAGAACAAACATTTCATAAAACTGCTTTGCGCCTTCAGACCCATACCTCAGCATGGTACCCATTGCAGTGTCTCCGTCAATGTTGGCGTTTTCCCGTTTCAAATCGTTCTCCTTTGCATCCTTGAAGGTCAGATCCTCATACACCTTCATAAGCCGGGTACTCATCTCGCGGACGCGTGTCCTCTCCGCACGGTACAATATAAATTCCTTGGCAGTACGGGCATGGCCTGCCTCAATAAGGATTTTTTCAACGGCATCCTGTATCTCTTCAACCGTCGGAATCTTTTTATCAAGCTTCTTTTCTATGTAATCCGCAACTTTTTCCGCGAGCTTCAGGGCAGTGTCGTAATCCCGCCCTCCTGTGGCGCTGGCAGCCTTGTAAATGGCATTTGCGATCTTCTCAATGTTGAAAGGCGCTTCTCTTCCATCCCTTTTTCTGATCTTTGTTATCATATGAATATACTCCCTTCAATTTTATGTTTCCCATATACTATTTTATTTTTTCGATGAGAAAAGAAAAAGGCTAAAATCATATAGCCTGTTTCTTTATTTGGAGGTTTGAGTATCTAAATTTTGATGTTTGCTTTGCAATCATTCATTTTTTGACCTTTACTACATCATTAGTATTTAGGACTTCTTTAGAACAATCTATGCCATATTTGCATCCGCCGACCAACATCTGCCATAAATTTTAGTATATCCTGGAAAGCACTGTAGTTATTATATCACTGACAATATATTGTGTCAATATAATAAAAACAATCTATATGTAGTATTTTGTTTTGTACATGCAGATAATCTCAAAATTCTCCTGCGACCCTACTCCTGCTTGGCCTAAACAAATACTAAGTTTTTACATCACTTACAAGGTATAACCATTTGATGCATATTCCAGGGCCTGGCTGGTAATAAATGTGCCGCCAAAAAAGCCGCTGCGTTATACAGCGGCCGGGTACTCCTACACCTGGAAGCACTGAAAATATTACTTCCGATTTTTCTGCAAATGCTGGCCGGAAGGACTGCGTTTGCGTAAACTTATAGCGGAAGTTATATTTTCACTGGTGCTTAATCATCAGCCATAAGAGAGTCATAAAAAGAAGTGTAATCGGAATTGCAGTTTCCATTCATGAATTTGATTGCAGACCGGGGGTGCATATTTAGCTGTCCGGTCAGCATGTAAGGTATGTCATACCCCCAGTTTAATGTTTGCTTCAGCTTAATTACATTTTCCTGCACGCACTCCAGTAACGGGCGGACATGAAATTTCGGGTTTTTCAGAAAACCCAGCAACAACTCCAGAGGGCAGTTGCCTGCTCCCCTTCCCAGCCCGTTGACGGTTGCATCCAGATAACTGCAGCCCATTATTAATGCTTCAATCGTATTGGCATATGCCAGCTGTTGATTGTTGTGAGCGTGTATTCCTATAATTTTCCCTGTCGACCTGGCGTACTTGAGGTACATTGCCACAAGATCCCTGATTTCTTCGGAGTACATGGCTCCATAGCTGTCTACCAGGTAAATTACATCCACTTCGGAGGATGAAAGTATATCCAGCGCCTCGTTTACTTCGCTTTCTTTCACTGATGAAATCGCCATAAGATTGACTGTCGTCTCATAACCTTTATCATGGGCGTCTTTTATCATTTCAAGGGCTGTGGGTATCTGATGCAGATAGGTTGCGACACGTATCATATCAATGACGCTCTGATTTTTTGGAAGAATATCCTCATGGTAATCGGTACGTTCAGCATCCGCCATGACTGAAAGCTTTAAAGACGTATTATTGTCGCCTACAATTCTTCGGATGTCTTCCTCATCGCTGAATTTCCACTTTCCGTAGTCTGACGGGGAAAATATCTTTTTGGATGCTTTATAACCCATCTCCATATAGTCGACGCCGGCCTGGACACAAGCATTGTAAATTGCTTTTACAAAATCATCCTCAAAATAAAAATCGTTTACAAGCCCACCATCCCTGATGGTGCAATCGACAACCTTTATATCGGGACGGAATGTCATCCATGTCCCCTTTTTTTCAATAAATTCAGTCATCGGACTTTCATTTGTTTGAGCTTCTTCCTTCATAATCAATGCCTCCTTAAAATTAAAAAACACCGGTCTTCTCAACGGAATCAAAATACTCAATCATTCCGAGTACTTTTTCTTCACGCAAACCCACACACCCGTGATGCCGGTTTGAGAAGACAAGCGTCCAGATTTCCAGGTATTAACATGTGAACGGCAATTGCCCTGACCGGGCTTCAGATATAAACTCCCATCAACTAAGTCCATTTACATAAACACAACTTTTAATTGAAGTTTTATCCTGCCATCAATACCATTTGCTTAACATTTTACAATAAAACCAGTCCGGCTTCAATAACAAAATGAAATTTAATTCATGTTTCATGTTAAGCACTGGTGAAAATATACATTTAAGAGGTAGCTAAGTTACCAAGCATTTATTTTTATCTGGTAACTATAATGTACAATTATTTATACACATCTGGTATCTTATGGAAGCCTTGACTTAAGCATTTTTCTCGTTTATGATAACATTAACAGGTATCACGCTGATGCTTGAAGGAGGTGGTTCATATGCCAGATCTGAAACCAGCCAATTTCATAAAGTGGGAGCATGTCATCTGCATTGATGGATATACTGTTGAAACAAGCTTTGATGCTTATTTGCTTTCTTTTTCAGGAATCAGATTTGGTGAATATATTCACTCTCATTCACGTTATGAAGTGCATATTCCAGGAGAAACCGGCCTGAAAATCATGCTTGGCAGCAAAATGCTGGAACTTCCCTATGGCAAGATCATGATTATAGCCCCAAATACATACCACACATGCCTTCCTGAAAATGCTGGCAGAAGAGGCTTTTCGTATAGTTTTAAAGAAAATGGCATAACTGGCTTTGCTGCACCGCTGAATTTTAAAGATGATTTTGTAATTTTCCAGGATAGCTGTGAAACACTGAATACTATTTATAAAATAGAGAAAATATATGGATTTGCCGACAATGGATGTCAGGAACAGGTTGCACACCTTTTCAGCAGCCTTTTAATTGATTTTGCAAGAGCTTTAGCCGTGAAAAGCAATATTGATGCCTATCAAGAATCTCAAAAGCCATATCCTGAAAGTGCAAACTCAATGAATGCAGCTACGGTGAATGCAACCACAGCAGATGCAATCGCGGCTAATACAATCACGATTATGGATCAATACTTTACCATTAAATACAACAACCAGTTTCAGAAAAAAAGTCTTGCTAAAATGTTATCTGTCAGTGAACGGCAATTGGAGAGAATCATCTTCTGTACTTATGGAATGACATTTAAAGAAAAGGTTCAAAAAACCCGATTAGACATGGCAAACTATTTAATCAGACATTTTGAATATTCGGTTGCGGAAACAGTTGAAATTATCGGTTATTCCTCGGAACAAAGTTTCTATAGAGCTTACAAAAAGTACTTCGGGATATCACCTCACCAATTTCCAGCAAAATAATGCATAACTTCTGCGAATGAAAATGATGATAATTATGCAATTAATAAAAAATTATTCACAAAAATGATAGAAGACGACAGAGTTAGCTTTTTCTGTCGTGTTCTGCTATTGTCAAGTCTTCCGGGATTTTTTAAAATATAAGTAACATATCATGACTAAACTTGTTCAGCTTTACTAAGCACAGGTGAAAATATAACTTTCCATATAAGTTTTTGAAAGCACTGTCTATTGCAGCCAGTATTTTCAGAAAAACGGGATGTAATATTTTCAGTGTTCCCAAATAAATGAGGTGAATTAACTGAGATAAAATTTTTGAAAGGACGATGCAAATGAAACCGAAATTAACAGGAAATGGTCTTGTATACGGCGGCAGGCTTCCCGACAGAAAAAGCTGTTGCTTGCCAAGGCTCTGTGTGTCAGGCAGCCGTTGGTTATGTGTATTTCGAAGCGCTTTCAGCAAGGAGCAATCCCGTGGACAGGAAACGCTTCTTACATGGTCCGATAATGAAGGTATGAGCTGGACTGAACCGGAAGCGCCCTTTAAGCCTCTTGTTTCTGATGGAAAGCCTGGTGTTTTCCGGGAAGCAGGTATTACTGCCGGTAAAACTGGCGAGCTGATTGCAGCCCTATGGTGGGTGGATTACAGCGATCCCTGTTTACCGCTTTTTAACTGGAAGACTGAAGGCATGCTGGAGTCAAAGCTGTTTATCTCGAAGTCCTATGATTCAGGAGAAACCTGGGCTACTCCTCAACATGTTTCAACAAGCCCTTTTATGAAATCCACCCCACTTGCCGGCCACGTCATTATTTCGGGAAACAAGCTGGCTTATCCTTTTGAGCAATACAAAACCTATGATGAAGAAGGCGACTGGCTTCATTATTCAGCTATGATGCTTTCCAATGATATGGGGATTACCTGGGACAGTCACTGTATAACCGCCCATGACCCGGAGGGACGCATGTTTTACTGGGATCAAAGGCCGTGTTCACTTGCAAGCGGTGAGATTTTTGTAGTATTTGATACATTTGAAAAAGGCGCTAATACACGACCTAATATACATGCCGGAATATCCTCTAACAAGCTCCAGGACTGGAGTGGCTTATGGGATACAGGCGTATCCGGGCAGCCTGGCTACCCTCTGGAACTGCCTGATGGCAGGATCAGCCTGATTTATAACGACCGGGGACAGAATTCAGGTATCAAACTTCGCTTTAGTTGCGACGGAGGAAAAACTTTTCCTGAAAGCACCTGTTTTTTGGTATATTCTCCCCAAATTACCCCTAATAAATTCATACAGAGGGTCAATTTGGAAGATGTCATGGCAGAACTAAATCAGACAGCTGTTTTTGGTTATCCCTGCCAGAGATTACTTCCAAATGGAGATATTCTTGTAACCTATTATGCAGGGGATACTGCTGACACCACAAAAATATGGTGGGCTCGTATCAGCCCATAAATCCTGAGGAGAAATATTATAAGAACAAACAAAGAACTATTTTAAGAAAACAAGGAGTGATTTTCTATGACAAGCAGGGAGAGGATATTAAGAATATTGGCGCATAAGGAAGCTGACATAGTACCAAAATATGACAGCTTCTGGGAGGACACAATAATCAATTATTATAAAAATGGTTTACCAGACAATCTGGAAAAGGACTATTTCAAAATTGTATTTGACAGCGGTATAAAAACAATTGGAGATCCCATTGGAGATTATTTTGGATATGACATAGATATGTTTTACCTGGACAATTCCATGAGGTTAACTCCAAGAATAGTTGAAGACTGTGAAGAATACAGCATCATAGCCGACAGGTGCGGGTACACAGCTAAGAGAATCAAGAACAAGGGAACCACTATGGATTTTATTGGACATGTAAATCCTGATGAAACCACCTGGGGAAAATTTAAAGATAGATTTGTACTGGATATTTCCGATACAAGCCGTATTGACAGTGATTCCTTTTTTCTCAGGACAAATCAAGTACCTGCGTGGAAAGAGGTTAAAACAGTTTTTGACGAATATAGAAAGAGAAGGAGGTTTTTATTATTAAATGGTTACGGACCCTATGAAGGTACATGGAGACACCATGGCTATACACAATCCCTGATGGATATTATGTGTGAGAAAGGCCTTATGTGTGAAATGTTTGAAAAAATAACCGGATTAACCATTGAAACAATAAAATATGCAACCAGCATTGGGATGAAACCGGATGGATTTTGGATGGTTGAAGATTTGGCCCATACGCGTTCAACCTTGTTCTCGCCTGATATATACAAGGAAGTACTCTGGCCATATCACAAAATCCTGGGAGACTTTTTACATAAAGAAAATATTTATTTCTTTGTTCATAGTTGTGGTAAAATAGATACATTACTCCCGTATCTCATAAGCGCAGGCATTGACGTAGTGCAGCCCTTACAAGCTAACACGGGAATGAATGTGAGAGATCTCAAACGGGAATTTGGGCAGGATTTGACTTTCTGGGGCAACATTAACGAAATTGAATTGTCCAAAACCTTTGAGGATATTGAGAGGGAAATTGCAGACAAAGTAACTTTTGCAATGAAGGGCGGG
>VEPD01000018.1 GCA_012027035.1 Ruminiclostridium sp.
CTTTAATATTAATGCTGAAACGGCATTTTTTAAAAAGCTCTTGATAAAGGGCTAGGGAATATATGGGTTCATGATTTTGCCGTGTGAATGAAAGTTGTTTTTATTGTATTAATTTAGTATCCGTGGTATAATAATTGGCAAATAATTAATGTTTAAAGCTGTGAAAGAGGAAAGTAACCGGTGAAGACTTTAAAGAGAGTAGATGCCTTGGGCTGAAAGCATCTTCGATGAACGATCCGGTGAAGTTCCCTCTGGAGCTGCATCCTGAACAAAGCCTTTTGATTCGCTGTCCAGGCAATAATACACAGCAATGCCGGTACAACGGAAAACATCATGGTTTTAATGTAGGAGATGCCGGAACCTGTACGTTATGCAGGCAATGAATGAATCAGGCTTTAAATGGTTTGAGGAGTTGATTTATGAGTGTCCGCCTCTTTTGGGGCCGGAACATGGGTGGTACCGCGGAGAATAGCCTTCGTCCCTATAGGGATGGAGGCTTTTATTTTTTGGGAAGTATAAACTAACGGGAGGAATGACTAAATGCTTGAACGTTTAAACAAGCTGAAGAGCAAGGCGGAAGAGGATATATCCGGAATAAGTACGCTCAACGGCCTGGAGACTCTGAGGGTCAACTACCTTGGAAAGAAAAGTGAACTGACGGAAATATTGAAGGGGCTTGGCGGATTAAGTCCCGATGAACGAAAACAGGTGGGAATGGAAGCTAATAATATAAAAAACCTGTTGAATGAAAGACTGACGGAAAAGAGCAAAGAATTGGGTATAAATGCTGTGAAGCAGGATATTTCAAAGGTTTCCGACTTTGACATCACTCTTCCTGGAAGCCTATATCCGGCAGGGTCGCTGAATCCTGTAACCATAGTCCAAAGGGAGATTGAAAAGATATTTACTGGTATGGGCTTCAGCATAGTTGACGGACCGGAGGTAGAAGATGATTTTTATAATTTTGAAGCCTTAAACATACCGCAGCACCACCCTGCCAGAGACATGCAGGATACCTACTGGCTGGAGAACGGCCAGCTTCTCAGGACTCACACCTCTCCTTGCCAGGTAAGGGCAATGCTGAAATACGGCGCACCGTTGAAAATAATTGCTCCGGGAAGATGCTTCAGAAATGAAAGCACTGACGCTTCACATGAAAATACCTTTTTCCAGTTGGAAGGCATGATGATAGATAAAAATGTTTCCATAGCAAACCTTATATATGTTATGAAACTGCTGCTTTCAAAGGTCTTCAACAGGGATGTGAAGGTAAGGCTCAGGCCGGGTTTCTTTCCTTTCGTAGAGCCTGGCTTTGAACTGGACCTCAATTGCACCATATGCGGCGGAACCGGCTGTCCTACCTGCAAGCATTCCGGATGGGTGGAGCTGCTGCCCTGCGGTATGGTTCATCCAAATGTTCTTAAGTACGGCGGCATCGACCCGGAAGCGTACACTGGTTTTGCCTTTGGACTGGGACTTACAAGGCTGGCCATGATGAAATACGGCGTAGGCGATATCAGGGTATTTAATTCGGGTGACATAAGAGCAATGAAGCAATTCGGGACGAGGTAAGACAATAAAACAAGGAGTGTTTTAAATATGAAGATTTCATTGAACTGGATAAAGGATTTTGTAAATCTTGACGGCATTAGCATTAAGGATATATGGTACAGGTTTACCATGTCTACTGCTGAAGTGGATGATGTGGCTGAGATGGGTAAGGATATAAGGAACGTGGTTGTTGGAAAGGTGGTCAGTGTACAACTGCATCCAACTTCCGCAAAGTTGAAGATTTGCATGGTAGATGCAGGTGAAGGCATGATCCAGTGCGTTTGCGGCGCACCTAATGTAAGGGAAGGCGTTCTTGCACCTTTTGCAAAGGAAGGCGGCTCGATAAAAAAAATCAGTGAAGTCAAAAAGGTTGTAGTGTCAGGCGTCGACAGCTGTGGAATACTCTGTTCCGCTTCTGAGATCGGTATCAGCGATAATCATGAGGGCATACTGATTCTTGATGGTAATTACAAGCCTGGTACAGATATAAAAAGTATTATTGCAATGGATGATGTCATAATTGAAATCGACAACAAATCACTGACCAACAGGCCCGATCTATGGGGACATTATGGCATCGCAAGGGAAATGGCGGCGATATTCAGGAGAAAGCTCAAGCCTCTGGAAGTTGCTGAAAATCTTGAGAACAGTAATTTGCCCTATTTAAACATAAAAATAGAGGATACCCGGAAATGTTACAGATACACAGGTCTTCAAATAGATAATATCAAGACCCGCATTTCTCCTTTAAATATGCAGGTAAGACTCTATTACTGCGGTATGAGGCCTATTTCCCTGATCGTCGACCTCACAAATTATCTGATGTTGGAGACCGGTCAGCCCATGCATGCCTTCGATAAAAGGCAGATAGACGGCATTGTAGTAAAATCTACCGATAAGCCGATGAAATTTAAAACTCTGGACGGTGTAGAGCGTAATATCCCGGAAAATGTACTCATGATATGCAATCATGAAAAACCTGTCGCCATTGCCGGTATAATGGGCGGTGAAAACTCCGAGGTATCAGGGGATACCAGTGGGATTATTCTTGAATCGGCAAATTTCGAAGGAGCTTCCCTTAGAAAAAATTCTACGAAATTAGGCTTGAGAACGGAAGCCAGCGCACGGTTCGAAAAAATGCTCGATCCCAATCTCACTGCTTTATCGGTAAAAAGATTTGTAAAGCTTTTGAAGGATGTGCAGAAGGATGTGGTTATTTCCTCCGATATGACGGATATTTATACCGAACCCTTGAAGCCTATTCAAATTACCATTGGCAAGCCGTATATCGATAAATATATAGGTAATTCAATAAGCCCGGAAGAGATAGTTAGTATTCTGAAGTCACTTGAATTTGGAATAGTACATGAAGGAGATACGTTTACAATTGATGTTCCATCTTTCAGATCCACCAAGGATATCACCATGAAAGCTGACATTATCGAGGAAATAAGCAGGATTCACGGGTATGACAATATCGTGCCGAAAACAATCGAAGTCGCACTCCAGCCTCTGGATTACAACGAAACAAGATTAGCCGACCACAGGATCAGGGAGCTGCTGTCCGACAAATTCGCATTCAGTGAGGTAAACAGCTATGTTTGGTATAATAGCACCTTCAATAGCAGTATCGGCATATCACAGCGAGGAAATGTCAGGCTTCTGAACCCCCATGCGAATGATATGGATACACTTAGAGACAGCATGGTCCCAACAATGCTTGAATTTGCAGAGGTCAACAGAAAGGCTTATGATGAGTTCTCCATCTACGAGATAGGAGGAGTTTTCAACGCCCCTGATATAAAGAGCAAGTGTGAAGAGCATAAAAACCTCTGCGCACTTATGGGAAGCAAAATAAAAGATGAAGATTCATTATTCTATAACCTTAAAGGGATAACGACAGCCATACTTGGCAACCTGAAAAACATAGAACCGGAATATACCGCCATGAAGCAGCCGGATATTGAAACTTCGCCATGGATCCATCCGGTTAAGTCTGTTGAAGTCAGGTTTGGCAAGCGTTGTCTTGGCTATATATTTGCAGTCCATCCTCAAATAAAACAGCAATTGGATAGAAAGCTGAATTTGGCCTTTGTTGAGCTTAATCTGGCTGAAGTACATGCCATAACTCAAAAGCAGGTCAAATTTACCGAACCTTCAAAATATCCTGGAGTTACTTTGGATTACAGCTTCCTGACAGACAAGGCAGTATGGTTTGACAGGGTAAAGGCAGATATCGGTAATTACGCCAGCAGTATTCTCACGGGATTTGAGTTTGTTGGCATTTATAGCGGCAAAGGCCTTCCTGAAGGCAAGAAGAGTATGACCTTCAGATTTACCATCGGCTCCAGGGAAAGGACACTGGCAAGTGAAGATATAAATGATTTTACAGGTAACTTCCTTAAGTATATGGAGGAGAAGGGTTATACATTGAGGTGATTTTAAAATAAACTTGAGGGCGGCCGGTGGTCGTCCCAATATTTATATTCTATCAATCCTGTCCCTACTTGCGCTTACCTGCTAAAGGGTTAACGAAAAATCCTCAAAATATAATGATTTTATCTGATCTTTAAAGGTGTAGGCTTTATTCTTAGCCAAATTTTTATCTTTGAAAAGATAAGTATGGATTTCCTGGTTTTCCGGATCTACTATCCAGTATTCCTGTACTCCGCATTCCATATATAGATCCATCTTTTTAATGTAATCATGTCCTCTTGAGGATTTAGAAATCACCTCCACAACTAAAGTGGGAACTCCCTTATAAAACCCATCTTCGCCGGTTTTTTCATCCAAATCGCAAATGACCATCAAATCAGGCTGAACCATGTTTCTTTTTTTGGCGCTGCGTTGCAGCTCGATATCAAAGGGTGCAATTGCCGGTGTGCACTTTTTTCCCTTGAACCAGTTATAAAAAATCACAGCCAGATCGTATAGAATTTGTTGATGTGTAATCTTTGGAGATGCCAGATAGTATATTTCTCCATCAATATACTCAAGTCGCTCATGCTCGTCGCTTTTTTTCCGTATCTCAAGGAATTTTTCATAGGATATCTTCTTTGTCTCAAATGAATATGCAGTAGAACCTTCACGAAACACGGAATCCATACCGTCGTCTTCGTATTCCTTCTGCATGGAGGTAAGCCTTCCCACTTCCTTGCTGTTCTTTGTGATTATAATGTCTTCTTTTGCAGCCAGACGTATATACTTGCCGAAGTTGTTCTTTACTTCGGTTGCAGTGACCTTTATCATAGCATGCCTCCTTTTTTGCCATATCAGCTAAATCAGCTGATATGATCATATCAGCTTTAGCTGATTCTGTCAATGATAGTGAAGATTTGATGTGAAAGTTCCCGATAAGGATCAAGTTATCCGTGGCTTCACCAATAGGTTCATTTCAATTGCCTATGGCTCAAAATCTGAAAGAAAGCAAAGAAAGAGGAAATTTGTTTTATATCCGGCTTTATATATTAAGCATTTTAAATATTAAAAACGGTTTCCGGAATGCTGGAAACCGTTTTTAATATAGCCTGTCATATCATTACCACAGGCATTATTTCATCCGGCTTTCAGCCATAGCAATCATTCTTTTAACCATCTGACCACCTATGGGGCCGCCTTCATGACCGTTTTGCGCTGCTGTAAGGTTTCCCTTGTAATGATCGTTGTTCTCCTTTACGAATTGCTGTTGTCCTATTTCCTGTGCGCATTCCATTTTAAACTTTGTCAATGCTTGCCTTGCATCAGGTACCAATGGAGTTTTCGGTCTTGACATTTTTTTCACCCTCTTTTAAAATATATTTTTCGCTGTAGTACTATTATCTTTTACTGAAATTCGATTTTATTACCTAAAAATTAATTCATAAATTAGAAATAAATGTGATAAAACCAGGTTGTAATGTGCATATTGAATAAATAAGCGCTATTTGATATAATACAACAGCGAAAACTACTGAATTATCCTTGTAGAAATAACGAATTAAGGCATTTGTGATATTTTTGCAAGGCGATAAATGAAGAAAAAAATGAAGTTTTTGTTATAGTAATAATCCACTGGAAATATCAAACAGGAGGCACTAAATGCAAATACTTAAATTCGACTATTCAAAAGCAAATACTTTTGTTAAAGAGCATGAAATAGCATATCTGGACAGCTTCATAAAATGCGCCCACGATATGCTTCATGATAAAAAGGGGCCGGGGAGCGACTTTCTGGGCTGGGTGGATTTACCCGTGAATTATGACGGGAAAGAGTTTATTCGTATAAAAGC
>VEPD01000227.1 GCA_012027035.1 Ruminiclostridium sp.
AGGGGGAGCAAAATGAAAAATACAGTCAGTGTGGAACAGGGGTATAAGCTGATGTTTCAGGAGTATCCCGATGTGGTGGATGTGGACACTATGCGCGTCATGCTGGGCGGTATCGGAAAGAGAACAGCTTACCGTCTGCTGCGGGATGGAGTTATTGAATGTGTTCGCATGGGGCGGGTTTATAAGGTACCAAAAATCAGCATCATTTCATATCTCTGCAAAGCAGAAGTCGAGAGTGAATAAAGTGATACGACTTGAATACACCGTCAACCTATGCTAACATCACACAACACCCGAGAACGGGTATTTTCTTTGGAAGGAGGGGACTGAATGGTTACAGGTAGCCTGTTTGAGCGAAACGGTAAATATACCGCCGTGCTTAATACATATGAAAACGGCAAAAGAAAGCAAAAATCCATTGCGCTTGGCATTCCGGTCAAAGGCAATAAACGCAAGGCGCTGGAGATGCTGGAGGAATTGAAACGCTTGTACGACGGCGAGGGGATAAAGGATTTGCAGATAAAAAAAGATTCACCTCTGTTTGCCGATTTTCTTAAAGATTGGCTGAAAATCACAGCGCCTACCATTGAACGGACAACGTATCAGAGTTATGAAAGCATGATCGATGCGAGGCTGGACGGCTTCTTCCGCATGCTGGGCGTGACGCTGGCACAGGTAGAACCGTCACATATCCGTGCCCTGCACGATTCAATTTTCAAGGACGGCTGCAACGCAAACACGGTCATCCACTACCATGCCATCGTCAGAAAAGCGCTGCAATATGCTGTAAAAAATGAGTTGATTTCTAAAAATCCAGCCGACATGGTGGACCGCCCGAAGATGGGGAAGTACGTTGCGGAGTATTACAATGGGGACGAGCTGGCGGCACTCTTTGAAACGACACAGAGGGATTCCATAGCGGTGGTCATCCAACTTGCCGCCTGTTACGGCATACGGCGCAGCGAGGTTCTGGGTATCCGCTGGAGTGCCATTGATTTTCAGCGGGGCACCATCTCCATAAACCATAAAGTAACAGAGGGCAAAGCCGGGGGACAAAAGGTGATTTACGCAGAGGACAAGCTGAAAACGAAATCCAGCTTTCGCACGTTACCGCTCATTCCCGAGGTACGGGTGCTTCTTCTGCAGACAAAGGAGCGGCAGGAGTATTACCGAAAGCTGTTTAAGAAAAGCTACAATAATATGTACGCCGACTATGTTTGTGTAGACGAAATGGGTAAGCTTTTTTGCCCTAATTACATTACCGATCATTTCGGTTATCTTCTGAAGCGGTATCAATTCAGGAAAATCCGCTTTCACGATTTGCGCCACTCCTGCGCCAGTTTGCTTTTAGCGCATGGCATCCCCATGAAATCTATTCAGGAGTGGCTTGGTCATTCCACTTTCGCAACTACGGCAGATACCTATTCACACTTGGATTTCAGCTCCAAGCAGGAATCGGCAAAGGCCATCAGTGCTGCCTTTGGCAAACAGGAAGAGCCGGTAGCAGATGAGCCAAAGCGTGAGGAAACAGAAGAGGTCCAGAAAGGGGAAGAAAAACAGGGATTGGGCATGACCATAAGCATGATGTAACGGGGGAGGTAAAATGGAGCAGGATTATATTGCGATATTGAAAGACTGCCCGGATTGGCTCTCATTGGAGCAGTTCCGGGCAGTAGCACATATCAGCAAAAGAAAGGCAAAATGGCTGCTTGAAAAAGGCATTATACCCTGTGAGGATTCGGGGAAGCAGACCCGCCGCTTTCAGATTCGGAGAAGTGATGTAGCGGAGTTTCTCCGGCGGCGGGATGCAGGAGAGTTAAATAGCATCATTCCCATAGGCGCTTTCAATAGTAACAACACGCTGCATACTAATCCGTTGCTGAACACAGAGCTGGAGGAGCTTTTTTCTTTTCTGATGGAGGAATGGGCGGACGAACCGGATATGCTGACCGCCAAACAGGCGGCAGATCTGACAGGCTATAACGACACCACCGTCAACAACTGGGTGGCGGACGGGAAAATACAGGCCGTAAATTATTATGGTAAAAATCTTGTCTCCAAAGAATCGCTGGTGGAGTATCTGGCCAGTCCCGAAGGGCAGCGCATTGTCCGGCCATCGCAAAAACATCAGGAAATTATTGAATCCTTTAAGGACAGAGAACAAAAAAGCGGCATGGTGTTTGGTTTCATGACGCTGTAATCTGATTTATAAATTGGAAGTTGTAGTTTATCCTTATACCACTAAAGGAAACTCACTGTATCATAGAATGGCTGTGAATATAAAATTCTTCCTGACATGGCTGGTATTTTTTCTCCAGGCTTTCCAAACCCTCGTCAAAGCGTTGTGCTTCTTGTTCGTCTATCTCAAATACAGGACTTTGATAGTAAGCCCATTTTCTTCCGTCCAAGACATCTGGTCTGAGTTCTTTAACCATCATTGCCGCCGGATACGCCCCATTCTCAAGACAGACATTGTACTTTTTGCAACTCTTAAAACCACGACTTACATAATTATTCGGGTTTCCAAATATTACAATCACATCATAACCAAGTGAGACCGCCTGTTCAAAGGAATACTCCAATAGCTTTTTTCCATACCCCTTTCTCTGATATTCTGGCAAAATGCAAACCGGACCGAAAGTAAGGATGTCTTTTTCTTCCCCAGACTCATCGATTAGTTTTGTTTTCGTATACATGATATTGCCGATGATTTGATTATCAACTTCAATCACAAAATCCAACTCCGGCAGAAAATCCTTGTGAGGTCGCATAACATGAACTAAATAGTGTTCATTGCACCCCGGAATATATAAATTCCAAAAAGCTTTCCTTGTGATTTCTTCTACTCTCTCATAATCTGCCTCTTCTTCATTCCGAATCTTAATCATTTTATTCATGCATAAACCTCCGATAATTTACCTAAGACCAATTTTTTATGAGCAATATTGCGCATTCCCTTTATACTTCTCCACGGGACATCAGGATGAGCCGCTATAAACTCGGGTGACAGGCGACCAGCCAGCTCGCCAATTTGCAGAATACACATGGTGGCAGCATTACGGTAAATCTTATCCGTTTCAAAGCTTTCAAGGGTATCGCCAAAACGGGTAACAGTCTGCTCGATCTCAGCGCAGTACGCAAGGATATGCTCAATGATGCTTAAATCTTTCATAGCTTTATCCAAAAATCTGTACCTCCTCGGATGCAATTTCTTTTCTGAAAGCTTCGTCCAGACTGTCGGTGGTGAGCAGATCTACAGGTACGCCGAAGGCTTCTTCGAGATCAGCATACAGCCCGCCGAGGGCAAACAATCCACGGATACGACCTTTGTCAATCCGAAAATCCAAATCGCTGCCCGGCTTGGCATTCCCTCTGGCGTAAGAGCCAAAAAGGAACATCCGCTCCACGCCATGGCGCTTTGCAATTTCACCGGCGATGTTTTTGATTTCATCAACAGTATAAATTCTCTCCATGAATGTTTCCCTCCTTTATGGTTAGTAAAAGGGCCTGTCAAATAGACAGGCCCTTAGTTTAGGGGGCAAGGCCCCAAAGTGGCGGAGAGGGCGGGATTCGAACCCGCGTGCCGTTTCCGACAAACTGATTTCGAGTCAGCCCCGTTATGACCTCTTCGATACCTCTCCGTATTTATCTTGATAAGTTTTTTTCAATTTTGTTTCCTTACCCTCAGTTCCCGGAAGAAATCCTTCAAAATCTGGGAACACTCCTTCTCAAGCAGCCCATACTCCACTTCAACCTTGTGATTGAAGTTTTCCATTTGCAGTACGTTCAGCACTGATCCTGCCACGCCTGCTTTGGGATCCATGGTTCCTATATACAGCCTGCGTATCCTGGACTGTATCATGGCTCCGGCACACATGATGCATGGTTCAAGGGTCACATACAGGTCGCATTCACTCAATCTCCAGGAACCAAGATTTTTGCTCGCTTTTTTTATGGCAGTCATTTCTGCATGGAGCGTAGAATCATTTTTTAGTTCCTTTTCGTTATGACCCCTGGCAATTATTCTGCCATTCCATGAAATAACTGCGCCAACAGGGGTTTCATCCTTGCTGCGAGCCTTTTCGGCTTCCTTCAACGCCTGTTTCATAAACCACTTATTGGTGCGGGCAGATCCTGGAACATCCAACGGTTTCAAGCTTAGAACCTCCGGCAGTGTTTGAAAAACACGCAGATATCATTATACTATAACATAGCATATCTGGCAATTGAAATTCATGAATCTGATCTGACAAATTCAGCCAAAAAGCAAGCGGGACAATGAACCTGTCTCACTGTCCCTATCTGGAAGCAAAACGGTTACCCAGAGTGTATAAAAACCTGAAAGGCAATGTTATAAGAAAAATAATCCCCAGCAGAAACAATTCTATCAAACCGCTGATATATTTCGTAAGCCTTTCCATACTTCTCACCTGCCTTGAACAAGTACGCTTTTTCTTTCGCAGCTTTCCTTATAATTATATTCGTTATAATTATTGCCGAATATAATATTAATTATAAATAATATTTATATATTTTTACAGTTAAATTTTTATTACAAAATTATGTTAAAAAAAATCATTTTTTAAATTTTAGCGACAAATTATTTTTGTAGGTTTTGTATGTATAAATAATCTTGGGCGCCAATAAACCAAAGCTTGCCTTATATAAGGGATTGTTGTAGACCAGATGCTTGATTACCGGCAGTCTCAGTATTGAAATATCAGTATCAAAGTCCTTGTTTGTAAGCACATTCAACATTTTTCTATATTCATCCAACCGTTTGACATCTTTGATAAAAGGCTGCATAAGTTTGCTAAAATCCAGGTTTTGAGCTATTGCACGCGCTGCAAGGATACCGCTGTCAATTGCTCTGGTTATTCCGAAACCCAGAAAATTATCGATCATACCTCCGCTATTTCCGACAAAATAAATATTTTCCAGCCTTATTGCATTAGGATATCCGATACAGTGATTCATATCATGGATTTCCAGTATTTTGTAATCGAGCTTCTCACCTTTTATAAACGTTTTCCAATAAAAATCCAGATCATTTTTATTAATATCCGACACTGCCATCACCAGTTCAGCTTCTGTCGGATTTTTCGGCAACATGTATACAAAGCCGTTTCGGGAATAATTTTTATTAAGCCATAAGGTCATGGTATTAACCTGAAAATTACCTGATATTACAGCAATACGGACCGCGGATGCAAAAGTATTGTTCCAGATACCCAAGCCACGGGCAAAATCACCGGATCCTGTTGCTACAACAATATGCTCAAATTCACTTTTAATGGTTTTAATATCGATTTCATTGTCGAATAGGATCTTCATTTTTGAATGAGACGCCAATTGATGCTCCAGGGAATTTTCCGCTATTCCTTTAATAAACACATATCCATGATTAGCCCTTGAAACCAATATTTTGTTAGGTGTATTAACAACCATCTCTTTAATGGGGTGCAACGGTGAAATATTCATGCCGCACCGATTCAAGATATATTCCATAGGGTTTCTGAATCCTTTTTGAAATAGTCTGAGGATAGCGGTCAGATTACCCGGCTTATCTCCCAGCATATGTGTTTTTTCAAATATCACAGAGGGAAAACCAAGTCTGTTCAGTTCATTTGCGCAGGATAAACCAGCAATACCGGCGCCTATTATTGCAATTTTCATCAATTTTCTCCAATAGATATTATAATCTTTCTTTAGTATTCCATATAAACATGGACTTATTACAAGAATAATTTTATAAAAAAAGAGTAGGAGCATTATTGAATCACAATAAATTGGATAAAATCATGTTAAGTGTATTAAGCACTGATGAAAATATAACTTCCGCTATAAATTTCTGTAAACGCAGTCCCTCCGGCCAGCATTTGCAGAAAAATCGGAAGTAATATTTTCAGTGCTCCTAAGAAAGGAAGTGTCGGGTTATCATAAAAAGCCGCAGTGGATTAAGATTAATATTGGAATACTTGAAACAAGCCATGCCCGAGGTAGACATCCAATTGAACAAATGGATTGGATGTTGCATTTGTGCAGGAGATGACGAATTAAAAAAGCAGGCGCTATCAAGCATTGAAAAAAAGAAATTCCATGCCCAGGGAGGCAGCGTTTATTCCTTATACCCTTCTGCCGGATTCGGGGAAGCAGTAAGTTTTATTGTAGCATTCCAAACAATAAGCGATTATCTGGATAATCTTAGCGACAGAGCGGGTGTTACCGATGAGGCTGCATTCCGGGAGCTTCATCAGGCCATGTTTGACGCTGTAAGCCCCACAGGAGCTTTACATGACTACTATAACAGCTATCCTTATAAAAGTGACGGCGCATACCTTGAAAGGCTTGTTGAGGCATGCCGGCTTTCAATAGGAAAACTGCCGGCGTTTAGCAAGGTGTCGGGAACGGTTTTGAAATATGTCCGGTTATACTCGGATTTGCAGACCTATAAGCATCTTGAACTGAATAGACGGGAAAAGATCCTTAAAAAGTGGGCTGAAGCTTGTCTCGATGAATACCCTGGTATCCGGTGGTGGGAAATCTCTGCCGCTGCAGGTTCGACGCTGGGGATATTTCTTTTGATTTCTGCAGCAAATAACCCGGAATTCAGTGAAAATGATGTCGATTTGATGGATAAGGCCTATTTTCCATGGGTATGCGGCCTGCATATACTGCTTGATTATTTTATTGACTCGGAGGAAGATTTAAAGTCCGGCGATTTGAATTTTACAGCTTATTATGAGAGTGCCAGGCAATGCAGGGAAAGGATGGCGTTTTTTATTGAAAGAGCTTTCCGGGAATGTGCATCGCTGCCGCATCCTGAATTTCATTATACTGTGATACGGGGGCTTCTTGCCATGTACCTTTCGGATCCGAAGGCGGCAAGCGGCATAAAGAAGATAACAAGCCGCAATTTGCTGAAAAAAGGTGGAAGCAGAGCCTTGATTTATTTTCATTTGTGCAGATTGCTCAGGAGGATGAATAAGCTGTAGGTCTAGTTTTGCCTGAATCGCAGTGCTTCCGCCAGATTGCTCAAAACCTCCCTGTATGGCGTATCAGGCAGGGACTTTAAGCACAATAGGGCCTGGTCTATATGAGAGAGCGCAATATTATGGCTTTGTTCAATTGAACCTGTATTTGCAAGCAGATCGTTCAAAACAGCATAATCTTTTTCGGAGAGAATCTTTTTATTAATGATATCATTTGCTAAAGGCCCGTATTTATCGCTGTTTTTAAGTATTATAAGCGGCAGGGTTATAATACCCTGGCGCAGGTCCTCGCCTTTGGGCTTACCCATAATATCTTCATCACCCCGGAAGTCCAGGATATCATCAATAATCTGAAAGGCAAGACCGAGATTTAGTCCGTATTTTCCGATTATTGCAGTCTGGCGCTCATCGGCGTTTCCAATGGAAGCTCCGGATTTACAGCAGCATTCAAGAAATTTTGCAGTTTTTTTTGTTATCTGTTCATAATATATTTCCAGATTCATGCTTTTGTTGAATCTGTTTTGTGCTTGTTGAATTTCTCCGTTACACATGCTGTCAATTGCTTCTACCATTAATGCAAGGCTTTTATACAGCTTGTTTTTCGATAAAATACCGAAGGCTTTTGCAAAAAGATAGTCACCGCACAAGACACTGGAGTGATTGCCCCAAACTTCGTTAAGAGTAGGCCTGCTGCGCCGTATTTCCGAATCGTCAATAATATCGTCGTGAACCAGAGTAGCCATATGTATCAATTCTGCTGAAACCGCAGCTTTTTCCAGACTTCCGGACGGTTTGGAAAAAACCAGGCCGCAGTACAAGACCAAAAGAGGCCTTATTCTTTTTCCTCCGGAGCCGGATATATGGGAACACATCTCCCTGATGGTTCCTTCGCTGTCGGAGAGCGCATTATTGATTTCGCTTTCAATTGCCTTTATTTCCGGGAAAGCTATTGTATTATGGCTCATATGGCTAAGGCCGGTTCTTATTTTCTGTGGAGCTATATGCATGTCACTGGTCCTTTCAATATTTGACTTTAATTTGCCCAAATTCGAGCCGCCTTATTACAGAAGCACACGTATGGGTACTACAAAGAAGGTCACATTAATATATCGATATTTATGCGCCCTGCAGGAATCAAAATCTCGGGGGCATCAAGCCCCACTCGATTTTAATCGGATTCTGCTTTGGAAGAATGACTTCAATAATCACGAACGCTTCAATGCGTTATTTCTGCAGGGATAATTCAAAAACCTTCGTTGCAGTATGGGGTGGTAAAATACTCTTAAGGATAATTGACAGAATAGATATTTTTTACAAATATTTATGATAAAATATAAATAAATTGATTTTCGCGGAGGATTCCAATGAAAGTGATGGTAATAACCTGCAGTCCCAATAAGGATGGGCTGACAGAAACCTGTGGGCAGATGGCCAGGCTGGGTGTCGAAGATAGTAATGGTGAAGCTGTAATGGTCAGGCTGAACGATCTCAAAATATCTAATTGCCGCGCCTGCAACAACGGATGGGGTACGTGCAGAAATGAACACTCATGCGGGGGTGTGAAGGACGATTTTCAGGAACTGCATATGCTTATGGGTGAAATGGACGCTTATGTAGTGGTTACGCCAGTATATTGGGGAGAGATGAGCGAATCCGCAAAGGCATTTTTTGACCGCTTCAGAAGATGCGAAGCTCTAAAAGAGAAGAACAAGGTGGAAGGTAAACCGGTGATTTCCATAGCAGCCGCCGGTGGAAGCGGGAACGGGTCGAATACCTGTCTGGCGTCAATGGAGCGGTTGTTTTCTCATGTCAGGGCTGTGAGATTTGATATGATCGGGATCACCCGGAAAAACAGGGACCATATGCTGGAAGCGATACGGAGCTCGGCCAGGGAAATGGCCATATGCAGATAGGCGGTTTGACGTCGGTTTTTATGTGATTTTGCTCATCAGTACTACAGCGGCAATTACCAAATTATCCTTGCAGAAATAGAGCATTGAACAACGTCAAAAGTCCCCCACCTCTTAGGTGGCGGGTTTCTGATGGAAAGCTGTAAGTGGTGAGTACAATCTCCCAGGACGCATGGGCGAGCAGATGGCGTAGCCATCTACCAGCCCACTGACGTTGTTCAAACGCCACGCGGAAGCGGGGCGCGCAAGCGTAGCCAGGTTGCATGGGCGAGCAGCAAGCGTAGCTTGCGACCAGCCTTGCGTGAGCCGGAGCCGGATTCATTCCGGTGTAGGCGTTACATTAATTTGAAGCGTTTGTACTAATTCTGCAAGGCGCATGGATGCCGATATTATAATGAAATTGCCGCTGTAGTTTCAGGCACAGTGAAAGGAAGTAAATATGTGGCGTAGGATTTTGGCCGGAAGATACGGAATGGACAACCTGACATTAGTTCTGGTTTTTCTGTCGGTTGTATTATTTAATCTTGATTATGTATGGATAGCAGGAGTGGGCTTGCTGGGCTATTCGGTTTTCAGGGTGGCGTCCAGGAATATCGGCAAACGCAGACAGGAACTGCAGAGATTTGATCGAGTGACGGCCGGTATCAGGCAACATTTGGCGCCTGTCGGCGGGGCGGTTGCCAGAACGCTCATACCGCTTTATAAAGCGGCAAGCAGCTATGGAACCCGGTTCCAGCAAAGAAAAAGTTTTATCTTTGTCAAATGTGCAAAATGCAAAAACACGCTCAGACTGCCCAGAAACAAGGGAAAGCTGCTGGCTACCTGTCCCGTGTGCAAATCCGAATTTACCATGAAGACGTAGAAGGTGTTGATAATATACGTTGATAATACAGTGGTTTGTTGACAAAATCATTTTTATGAGGAGTTGTTTTATGGAATACTCTATTTAACTGGTAAACTTGGGTTATAGCACAAAATATGTGATAGTAAATTGAATGTCTGGTCATGGACGTCATCAAGCTTCTTTTCGATACGGTCAGTCTTTCTGTCAAGGCTTTAAAGCTTTTCTATAACTATACCGTTAATCTTTTGCTGATTCTCAAGCTTCTTCAGGACGACCTTTTGAAATTCTTCGTTTGTCATCGTAACAAGCTCAATTCATTCATGAACTCCTCATCCTTAAACATTCTGATGAAAAACTCCTCATTATTTTATTCTTCGTAAAATAACCTCATCCTGACGTGCAACTTCCTTTTCGATGCGGTCTAATTGATCTCCATGCTGCTTCAGACCGTCAAACAGTACCTGTAGCTTACTATTTATATTATGCTCCATTACTACCTCTATTTTGCCCTGAACATATTCAAGGCGTTTCTGTCCTTCCTTCAGGTCACTTACATCCTTTGTCAGTATACTTACTTTAGTAGCTACTAAATCTAATACTTGCTCTTCCCGATCCTGTCTTTGTTCAATTGCTCCGACTTTCTGTGCAAGTGAATGCAATAACTTCCTATCTTCCTTTTGCCCATTCTCCAGAGCATCAATTTTATCGGACATATTCTTTTGCCCATTCTCCAGAGCATCAATTTTACCGGACATATTCTTTTGCCCATTCTCTAGTGTATCAACTTTACCGACCAAGCTTTCCAGTACCTCTAGAATCTTTTCTTCATTGTTCATAATGCAAAATATCCCTTTCATATAGCATAATCATATTTTATATATTGCACTGATATAAGGCAATAAAAACTTTTATATTTTCACCTTTCCTACAACCTTGCCGAATATTATAACATCAACCATCCTGAAAGTCTGGACAGGATAGTCGGGATTTATAGGTTTGAGTGAAATACTGCTGCCATCCTGGTAAAACTTCTTGAAAGTAGCTTCTGCTATGTCTGCTCCGTCCATTATCATTATGATGCCAGGTTCACTGTTTTCCAGAGCAGCCTGACGCCTTACCAGAAGAATATCTCCATCATTATATTCAGGCTCCATGCTGTTTCCTGTTAGTTGCAGTGCACAATCACAATTAATGTCAGTTTCTATGTATACACCGTGATTTTCAACTGCTAGGATTGGACGGCCTCCTGCAACCTTGCCCAGCAGCCGGACGCTTTTCTTATAATTATATTCGGCAGCTTCTTCAGCCATGTAGACAACCTTGCCGGCTTTTCTTACGGCAGCTGTTTCCTCATTAATCAAGTACATATCTCTAATAAAATCCTTGAAGACCTGCTTCTTCGTTTCATCCATTTTTAAGTAAACTGAGATCATATGTTTATCTACGACATCCATTTTATATACAGCGCTTATTTCTGAAAAGATATTATCGGAAACTGTGTTAAACATATCGCCTTCGCCGGTGCGAAGCCAGGTGTCATTTACGTTGAATTCCTGGCATATAAGCTTTATTGTACGATCTGTTATTTTCTTTATTCCATTTTCCATTTGAGAAATTGCGCTTTTAGTTACTAGTATTTTTGAATGTGTTGACTACTATTTATAACTCCGGTAGTCAAATAGTAGTCAATGACTACTGTGAAAAGATAAGGTTTTATACTTTATCCTTTCGTCCCGCGACCAAATCATTTATCCGCTTGACCGCTTCTCTGGCCACTTTCTCCAGCCGATCATTATCCCCCATAGCCTGGATAAAGTTATCACGTATGCCCTCCAGCGCAGCCTCCAGCACGTTGATACGGTTTCCAAGCCTGCCATCATCCACCTGCTCCGTGCTGGCAGTCAACTCCCGTTCCGTTATCTCTCCCACCAGGAGCCTTGTCACATCGTTTACGGCTTCTTTCTCGTCCTCGTATTCCCTGAGTATCTTGACTATCCTGTGGCAGTTCTTGCCGGCCATCTGCAGCCCGTATTTATCCGGGCTTTTATGGATAATCTCCAAAGGTGGAGCCTCCTTATTCGCTATTCTGTAGCCTTGCTTTATTAATCTATTTGCTCTGGAGAGATCCGCGATCCAGTACCTATTTTTTTCATCACCGTGCAAGATATATATTGGCTTTTTGCAGGTACTTGCAAAGTCAGCTGCATCATCGTAAGTATCACGGATTTCGAAGTTTAGTTTCATTTCATCGCCCTCGGCTACATTATATCGCAACCTGGCCAGAAAGAAAACAAAAGGGGTGAGCCATCACCCACCCCTGTAACAGGTATTTTCTATACAAGTTTTTTCAGTTTATCTTTCATTCATGGAAGCGGATTACTCCACCTCCGTTAAAACTTAATATCCTTAAAGTGAATAGATTCTATTTCTTCGGTGCCGCCAGCCTTATATATCAAGATATATCAAGCGGTGATTCCCTGATAAAAGTCCAGAAAATCAACTGTAAAATTCAGGTTTACTTTTAAGGTATTTGTGGTATAATAAAGGTAATTGGTACCGCAAGATGCGGTCGCCACAAAGCGATAAATTTTACTTAATCACTCTGCGTACGAGGCAGGGTGATTATTTTTTTCTCTTGAAGTTCAAGATAGCCACGACGAGTATACCAAAAGCTATCATCAAAGACAATGCCTGATATGTATTCATCATAGCAACCACCCCCTTCTTTGGGGAATGAGTGGCAACCACACCTGCTTAACCAATTACCTTCGTCAATAATAATACACGATATCAACGGTATATTCAACGCAAAATTTAACAATAAAATTACTTCGGATAATCCAATTTGAGATAAGGAAACATACCTTTGAGAGAAAATAACAAAGCCGCAAACCTTTATAGTAAGCGGCTTTCCTGGTACGCCCGACACGATTCGAACGTGCGACCTGCGGTTTAGGAAACCGACGCTCTATCCTGCTGAGCTACGGGCGCATACATTAACGAATTATTATTCTACATTGAAAAGGGCGGTTTGTCAACCCCCGTGCGAAATTCAAGGATTGACAAACCATAGAAAGAAGAGTAAGATTTATTTAACTTATACGTATAAGTAGGTAAGCTATGATGGATGTAAAGAAAAGTGTTTCAAGCCGCGATGTCGCCAGGGAAGCCGGAGTGTCGCAGGCTACTGTTTCATATATTTTAAATAATGTTGAGAATGTTAAAATAAAGCCTGAAACCAGAGCTGCCGTTCTGGATGCAGTAAAAAAGCTCAATTATCATCCCAACGAGATTGCAAGGGGAATGAAGCTGAAAAAATCAATGTCCATAGGTGTTGTAACCGACCGGAATGTTACCAACTTTTATTTCATGAAGACTCTGGAAGGCATCAGAGACGGCCTTCAGAGGCATAATTATTCCATAACCCTTCTTTTCAACAAGCCTGAAGAAGCAGCTGATGCAGAATATGTACGGTATTACGATTCAAACAGGCTGGATGGCATAATTTTTGCATTTGCTGATATTGACCCGGATATGGCCGACTATCTTACAGGAAAAGGGATTCCATTTGTACTGGTGGATTACAATCATTCGAACAAGGATGTTTATGAAGTTTGTACAGATTATCTAAGTCATATTCCTAAGGTTATTGAATATTTTATCTCAAAGGGCGTCAAAAGAATCGGATATGCCGGCCCAAATCCGGCAAGGATTTCCGACAGCAGGCTTGAGGCCTTCAGAAGGGCTATTCTGGGATGCGGACTCGATGTGGACGAAGATTTGGTTGTTACCAGTGACTTTGATGATGATAGGATATTTGAGGCGGCAGCAAAGCTCATGACCTGTGAAAAAAGGCCGGAAGCCTTGCTTGCCGGCTCTCCGCGCTTCGGCATAATTTGTGTGAAATGCTCGCAAAGGTTTGGTATAAAAGTCCCGGAAGAGCTTAAGATAATTGCTCTGGGTACGTCAAACTTTTTTACTGTCACATTCCCGTCATTATCCGCTGTTGAACTTCCCCTTTATGATATGGGTTTTAAAGCAGCGGAAATGCTGATTGATTTGATTTCCGGGCACAAGGTTGAAAAGTCGGAGGTTTTGCCCTCAGAGCTTATCATAAGAGATTCCGGTTGAACAACGTCAACAGTCCTCCGCCTCTATAGGTGGTCAAAGCTGAATGGAGTTTTCCGCCTTTATGGTTTGCAGGAGGAAGAACAATGAATTAAACTTATTCATATAAGCGAGGTTATATGAAAGGAAAGCAGCTGCTGCTGGTATTTATCAAAGAACATAAATGGAGTTATATTTTCGGAATTTTCATATTACTTTCAACCACACTCGTCAATATGACCATACCCAAGATACTCGGGGAAATCACTGACGGTCTCAACAGCAGGAATATGCTGCAGGAGCAGGTCGTAAAGTATGTTTTGCTGCTGCTTGGCGTTGTGTTTGCGGTATTTGTATTGAAATTAATATGGCGCTATTTGCTGATTGGGAATTGCAGGAGTCTGGAAGTATACTTGAGGGATCATTTGTTCAAGCATATGCAGACTCTTCCTGTAAGCTTCTACTCCAATAACAGGACAGGCAATCTTGTGGCCTATGCCATTAACGACGTCCAGGCAGTGAGGATGACCTTTGGTTTTGGCTCGGTGAATATCCTTGACGGGATAGCGGCGACTTTTATTTCAATATTTTTCATGGCCGGTACCATTAATCCTGTTTTGACCGCAATGGCGCTTGCGCCTGTCCCGGTGGCCGTATTCGTTATGGTGATGATAGGCAGGCTCATACGCGACAGGTTCAGAAAAGTACAGGAAGCTTTTGCAGCCATTTCGGAAAAAGTGCAGGAAAATATCTCCGGAATCAGGGTCATTAAAGCTTTTGCCCAGGAAAAGGAAGAGGTGGACAACTTCCTGAAATACAGTAAGCGGAGGGTGGATACCCAGATGGATTTGACGCGGATTTCGGCTTTGCTGGGACCATGCGCCCAGGTTTGCTTCGGTATAAGCTTTCTTCTTTTTATTGTCTATGGCAGCGCCCAGGTAATCAAAGGCACCATTACGCTGGGAGATTATGTGGCTTTCAATTCCTATATGATGGCTATAATGGGGCCGGTCATGAATATCAGCCGTATTATCGACGTGCTTCAAAGGGGAATTGCATCATTCAGAAGACTTAATGAAATCTTCGACACACCCGCAGGAATTGCACAATCCGAGGGTGAGCAGGATATATCCGGTATTTACGGCGGCCTGGAAATCAGGAATCTGAACTTCACTTATCCCGGGGCTTCCAGAAGAGCATTAAAAAACATAAATATCAAGCTGGATAGTGGAAAGACACTTGGGATTCTCGGCAAAACCGGCAGCGGAAAAACCACATTGGTAAATCTTCTGCTGCGGCTTTATGATGTGGATGACGGTCATATTTTAATAGACGGGTCGGACATTAACAGTATCCCGGTAGATTTACTGAGGGAGAGTATCGGGTATGTGCCCCAGGACAACTTTCTTTTTTCCACTACCATTCGGGATAATATAGAGTTTTTTAAAAATTTGTATTCAGATTATGAAATCGAGCAGGCTGCCAGAATTTCAGGAGTTTATGACAATATAATATCTTTCCCTGAGGGCTTTGATACTGTAGTGGGTGAGAGGGGCGTCACACTTTCCGGCGGCCAGAAGCAGAGAATTTCAATCGCCAGGGCTCTGGTCAAGAAGCCTTCCCTTTTCATTCTGGATGACAGCCTGTCTGCTGTCGATACCAAAACAGAGGAGGAAATACTTGCAAATATCAGGGAGCATCTGAAAAAGCGGACCGGAATTATAATCTCCCACCGTGTTTCTACCGTAAAATTTGCAGACGAGATAATAGTGATGGATAACGGGAAGATAGCGGAAAGAGGCTCCCACGAAGAATTGTTGCGGCTGGAGGGCGCATATTTCAGCTTGTACCGGGCTCAGAACCAACAGGAGGCGGGCGCATGAGAGCAGATGCCATGCATGATGAATTTGTTCTGCAGAAAAGAAAATTTAAATTTTTAAGGTTAATGGCGTATTTCAAGCCTTTTATTCCTTTGCTTGTATTAAGTGTTGCCTTAGCCCTTCTGGTAAACGCCGCCATCCTGGCAAAGCCGTATATCATCAAATTGGTGATTGACGATTATATTGTTGCGGGCAATTATGACATGGGCAGTATATGGTTGCTGGGGCTACTTTACTTCCTGATGGTGCTTATGGGATCGGTTCTGGGTTATATGCAAACCAATATTCTTACGTATGTCGGGCAGAAAATCATGTTCAATATAAGAAACCAGATTTTTGAGCATATTCAGAAGATGTCCATGAACTTTTTCGATAAAAATTCCACCGGAAGGATTCTAATCAGGGTCACCACTGATGTTGAAGCTTTGAATGAATTGTTTTCGGGCGTAATGGTGGATCTCATCAGAAACTTTATAATGCTGGCGGGCATTGTTATCATGATATTCACCCTTGACGTCAGGCTTGCATTTGTAAGCATCAGTTGTGTGCCGATAATAGCGGGTATCATGGTGGTTTACCGTATTGCCGCAAGAAAGAATTTAATCAGGATGAAAGGATTGCTGGCGAAAATCAACGGTTTTCTGGCGGAAAACATATCAGGAATGAAGCTTGTCCAGATATTCAACAGGGAAAAGGAGAAATACGAGGAACTCCGTAAGCTTGACGGGGAATATTTTAAATGCAGTCTCAGAGAGGTTATCTTAAACAGCTTCAGCAAGCCCGTTGTAGAAATTGTGAACAATCTAACCATAGCGGTGCTTGTCATTTTCTGCATGGGCAGGATCCTGGAGGGCTCTTTGGAAATAGGTGTGCTATTTGCTTTCATCGCATATATCAAGCAATTTTTCGAGCCCATCAGCGAAATCTCTGAAAAATACACAGCCATACAATCTGCTATTGTTTCCTCCGAAAGGATTTTCGATATCCTGGACAAACGGGATACTCAGGAGGATATGATGGGTGGGAAGCCGGCAGGCAGGCTTAAAGGCGCAATCAGATTTGAAAATGTGTGGTTTGCGTATGAGAATGAGGCCTGGGTGCTCAAGGATGTAAGCTTCAGCATCAGTCCCGGGGAAACGGCGGCTTTTGTCGGCGCCACCGGTTCAGGAAAAACAACTATTATCAGCCTTATTATGCGCTTTTACGATATTCAGAAAGGCCGGATATTGATAGATGGGCAGGATATAAGGGAGTACAGGCTGGAGGATCTCAGAAAGCAGATTACTGTGGTTTTGCAGGACGTTTTTTTATTTGCCGGGGATATTAAATCAAATATCCGCCTTAATAATAGTATTACGGATGATGAAATTGAATGTGCCGCCCGTTATGTCAGTGCCGACAGCTTTATTGAGTCGTTGCCCGGGAAATATGATGAAGAGGTGAAGGAGCGGGGCTGCACATTTTCGGCAGGTCAGAAGCAGCTGATATCCTTTGTTCGCGCAGTTGCCTTCAATCCCGCTGTACTTGTCCTTGACGAGGCCACTGCCAGTATAGATACAAGCACCGAACAGGCCATACGGGAGGCTATGTCGAAAATCTCCCGCAACAGGACTTCCATAATCATAGCCCACAGGCTTTCTACCATAAGAAGCGCGGATAAGATCCTGGTCATGCATAAAGGCAGGATCAGGGAAACCGGAAACCATGATGAGTTGATGGCGCTGGGAGGCATATACTGCCGTCTTTGCAAAGCGCAGACCGAGGGCGGGGATTTACCGCGCATACAGCAATAATGTAGTATAAACTTCAGATTATTTATGCAACACCAAGAAAAACAGGAATTTAACGGAGGTACAAATATGGGCATTTGGGCTTTTCTTACGTAGGATTTATTTTTCTGATAATACTGACAGTTCCCAACCTGATATGGACAAAGCACCAGCCAAAGAAATACAACTATCAGAATGAGAATAAAGTTTTGCTTGTGTTTGAAAGAGTAGGACAAGTTTGTGTTACGTGCACAGCTCTTGTTTTTTCGGACTTTAATATTCATGGTTGGTCGGCTTGGAGTTTCTGGTTGATTGTGGCGGTTGTACTAATGATTCTGTACGAATGCTGGTGGATACGCTACTTCAAAAGCAAAAAGACCCTGAAAGACTTTTACAGTACTTTTTACGGTATACCTGTTGCAGGTACGACATTGCCAGTTGTTGCCTTCTTTTTCCTCGGAGTTTACGGAAAAGTAATTTGGCTGATGATTTCCGTCATTATTTTGAGGATAGGTCACATTGGCATCCATTTACAACACCTTAAAGAAATTCAATCGTAATTTCAATTTATAGGTAGGATTATAAACATATCAGCTGGGATTATGTTAATTGTCATTCATATGAGTGAAAATAAAACTGTTGACAGTATGGTTTGTGGTTCTGTCCATTCGAGGCGGTTTGGAAGATCCCTCGGGATCAATATTTCCGGCACAGGTAAGAATTGCTCGTTTAACAGTGTTTGTGGCATAGATTTTTCTATGCCATTTTAAAATTGACTATTGACATTGCCCTTAGGACAAGTGATAAACTTTCTTCAGGAGGTAAAATCAATGGATTTGTTATGTATAACCGATGCAGCTAGAAAATTCTGCATTTCATCAAAAACACTCAGATATTACGAACAGGTCGGCATCTTAAAACCAAAACGTATAGATAATAACAAATATCGATATTATGACGAAGAAGCAACTGAGCGGATAAAACAGATTTTAATACTTCGTAAAATGCAGATTTCAATCAAAGATATTATCCGTATTTTCGAAAGTGAAGATATGAGTGTAGTTGTTGAAGTTTTTGTGAACCGGATTAATGCAATTGATGAAGAAGTAAATGCCTTATCCGAGCTAAAACGTATTGTTAATGAGTTTTTACAGACCATGATAAAGAACGGTATCAAGAAAATATCGGCTTTACCATTGCTTTATGATGAAATGGACAAGCAGCTTGAAATTATTGAAGAACATAAGCCAATCACTTATGAGGAGTTATCAGCAGTATCCGATAAATTACAAACTGAAATCAATTTGTCCATTATAGATTTACCGCCGATGCGAATGCTATCATCCAAGTGTAAAAATAGCGACATATCCGATCCGGACGGTTTTACAGATTGGTTGATGTTCCATGATATTCCCCGAGGTATGCCGGGCCGTCATGAATTATTAGAATATCAAGACAGTGAAAACGATACTGTTATCCTTCAGAAAATAGACGAAGAACTTAAAAATGACAGCCCTTATGCTGATATCCGTTTTGACGGCGGATTATTTGCAGTTAGCAGTTTGTTTGTAGATGAAGATATAGGTGCATTTCATCGTGCAATGCTAAAAAGTTTTGATGGAAATAAATATTACAAGGTAGATTATCTTCATGACGGCCGTCTACGGCAGGAATCCTTGATTGAATCTGTGCTTTCACCGGATGATCAACGCGAAAAAGTAGAAATTTTCCTGCCCGTTAAAAAGCGTATGCCGGACAACTCCCTCTACCATCCCAATGAACAGATATATGATATTTCATGTGAAGAAATTGAAAACGCCAATCCAACTTTATGGGCAAAAGAATTTCCGATTGAAAGCGAGATTGAATATAAGCATTGGATTTTCCCCAGAATATCAACCGGTATTCATGTCAGATATCCGTTCCGGGTAGACATTGATTTTCGCATTGAAGATAAAATTACAGGATATGCATGGGATGCCTCAAGCGGAATTTCATGTATCAATTTTAAATACAATGATGAAACTTACGGTATAAACATGGGAAACACCGCAGACTCCGGCTTATCCAAAGAAGCGATTACTTTCAATCAGCCGATAATAAAAAACAATTATAGCTATCCGAAACTGGGTAAAGTGAAAATTCCGGAAAATAATCATTTAACATGGATTGTCGGCGCAAAACATTTTGCGGTCATTATAAATAACGAGGTACGGTATTGCGGAATTAATTTTCCGTACATGAAAATGGATTTGTTCCTGCAGCCTTTGCATGAGATAATCGTGGATTCACACGGCATAAACAAGGTATTTTTTAATAAAATTAAAGTTTCGCAATTAAAAGTATCACCGAAAATAAATTTAAAAAAAGGAGAAATTACAATGGTTACAAGGCAAAGCAACAACATTCTGTCAGATATCAGGGGGCTTATAAACGGAGGCGAGGGCAAAAATTACGCTCTTGAAGATGGTATGGCGTTTATAATGGAAAGATTGGGAAAGCCGGAATTGAATTATTGGATTTTTAACGGAATTACCGGCGACGGCATAACACAGGGATATAATAAAAATCCGTCAACATATTGCGAATATTGTGTGTCAGGATATCTTGCGGGCCCGAAATATATAGGTTCCGTATTCGATGTCATTGGATACGAACACACTTATGTCACCGCTGAACAAATCAACGCAAATAAAACAATGTATCTTCAAACATTAATGGCATATATAGACAGAGGCGTACCGGTTTTAGTCAAGACGAACTTGAAAGATACACCGGGCATGAATACTGATGTTTTAACTCATTTTTTATATGTCGGATATGAAGATTTCGGGAAAACATTATTATTTTTATGGCAAGATAAAGAAAACATCGTTAAATACGATACAACAGGCTTTATCAATCAGGATTGGATTTTCGTTGGTGAAAAGAAAAACGATATCGCGTTCGATGATATTATTAAAAACGCGGTATTTAAAATGCCGTATTGGTTGACCTTACCGGAAAAAGACGGTGTTTTCTTCGGCGCGGCGGCTTTCCGTGAATGGGCGGACGATATCGAAAACGGGCGTTATGAAAACGAAACCGAAATGTGGAGCAATTACGGTGTATATATTTGCAACTTAGCGACGAATGCCAGCAACGGCGGAGGCGCACCGTTGATTGTAGAAAAGTTTGCACAGGCGAATCCGCTATATAAAGAAATGCGCGATAAAATAGAAGAACAATATGTAAAATTGAGCAACCAGAAAGACGAATATATCTGGAAAGCGCTCGAAGACCTCGGTGGCGGGTTTAATGTAACGCTGGAAGCTTTGCGCGATAAACAAAAACGCGCCA
>VEPD01000044.1 GCA_012027035.1 Ruminiclostridium sp.
CTATTATAGGAAAGGTAATAGTCCTTCCTTCCATACTTTCTGCAAGTTGCTCCATAAGGTTCATCAAATTCGTAATAACCGGCGCAATTGACCAGAAGATATTCTTCTCTGCTTAAATAGCCCTTATCATCAATATCCGGCAAGCGGTATGCCGACTGGTATTTCAAAATATGCTTCCCCCGGCTTCGTGGATTTGTCCATATATTCAATAGGTTTGTACATACCTTTTAACTAAATTATAATTTAAAATATTTATATAATCAATAATCATATAAAATCAATAATCATATACGATGAAGGAGATTATTTCTATGTCAACATTAAAATGTGAAGTATCAATCTTGTCCCAGGAAGAGGTTGGGAAAATTCATTCTGCTTCGCTTAAGATTCTTGAGGAGATAGGAATGAAAATCGAGCATGAAAGAATGCTCAAGTGTTTACAGGAAATAGGAGCCGGTGTTGATTTCAATACAATGATAGTAAGGTTTCCACGCAAGTTAGTCGACGACTGCATGAAAAGACAGGTGGAGCTTGCCAACGGCACAACAGACAGGGCGGAACACTGGGCAGATCCTCTGACTCTGAATACCTATAAAAGGACAGACAAGCCCATGACACTGAATTCCCACATGTTCAGCATCAGCATAAGCGATACATGGACAGAAGCGATAAGGCCGGCAACATTGAGGGATTATGAGGAATCGGTGATTGTAGGAAATGAGCTTGAAAACCTTATTGAATACGGTCCGCTGGTCATTCCGGGTGATGTGCCCCAGAGTGTAAATGATGCATATATGTGGGCAACTGCTCTAAAACACTCTACAAAATGGGTCTCAGGCCAGATTTTCAACATGGATACAATCCCATATATCAAAGAGATGTGTATTGTTGCCGCAGGCAGTGAAGAAGTATTCCTGAAAAATGAGCAGATAGTTTACCCCTGTTTGCTGGAAGGCTCTTTGTCTGCCGCCTGGTATTCCCTTGAAATGGCTTTTAGAATTCACGACCTCGGAATGGCTGTAAGGTTTGGCGTCCCAATGGGCATTGCAGGCTACAGCAGCCCCATTACCCTTGCCGGCGCGCTGACAGCAGCCAATGCGGAGGGCCTGGGCAGTTATGTAATGGCGGAAGCTGTCGGAGGTAAATGCTATGGCGCCCTGGGAGGAGTAATCAATTACAATCCTGCGAATGGGGCAACCCTTTATGCGAGTCCTGAAAAAAATCTTCTGTATTTTGCATAAAGAGATATAGCAAAGTTTTATGGCTTTAAAAACTGGAAACATTACGGCGGACATGCCAACTGCACCGACTCCTGTTATCCGGGAATACAGGCGGGAATAGAAAAGGGCTTCTCTTCCATGTTTTCCGTTATGGCGGATGCGATGTATATTCACTGCGGCATGCTGTCGCCTGAAGCTGCAAGTATTCCTGTCATGGTGATAGATGATGAGATCTGCGGGCTTGTGAACAGAATGAAGGCAGGGATCGATGTTTCCGATGAAAAAATTGCACTGGATATTATCAGAAAGGCCGGTATTCATGGGAACTACATCAACCCTGGCGATGATGACATTCTGGAGCATACGGTCAGGTTTATCCGGGAAGAAAACTACATACCCAAGGTTTCTGTCAGGGTCCGCCCACAGACATGGCAGGAGAATAAACAGGAGATGCTGGGACTGGCGAAGGAAAGAGTACGGAGGATATTGACAGAAAAGGATCCGCATCCTCTTGGCGAGGATAAGGAAAAGGAAATCGACAGAATCCTCGGCAAATGTATTAAAAATTGTGTCAATAGATAATAAAGGATTGATATTATTATGCGGAAGAAAATGGTTATTATAGGCGCCGGAAGCGCTATGTTCACGCAAGGGCTCGTAATGGATCTGGTCAAAAATCCTGGAAAAAACAAGTGGCATCTGGCATTGGTGGATATAGACGCTCAAGTGATTGACTCGATCTCAAAACTGGTTAAAAAGATGCTGGAGGCAAAAAATGCGGATATTGAGCTGTCATACTCCACTGACCGCTGCGATGTCCTGCCTGATGCCGACTATGTTGTCACTACCATCGGCGTCGGTGGGAGACGTGCCTGGGAGCGGGACGTATTTATTCCAAGGAAGTATGGGATATTCCAGCCTGTAGGTGATACTGCCATGCCTGGAGGGATTTCCAGGGCTATGAGGATGATTCCTGCGATGCTTGATATTGCAAGGGATATTGAAAGGTTGTGCCCCGGCGCTTTCTTTTTCAATTTTTCAAACCCAATGGCCATCATCTGCAGAGCTGTAAGTAAGGCTGCCGCCTTCCCTATGGTTGGACTGTGTCATGGCGTCAACAATATAGAAAGATACCTGGCTGAATTTGCAGGGGTCGGGAAGGAGTACCTGACCACATATGCCGTAGGCATCAATCATCTGACATTCATGTATGATATAAGGTACAAGGGGGAAGACTTGAAGCCTTTACTGAGGAAGAAGCTTGGGGAGATTAAAAAGAAGGGAATTGACTACGCGAATGCAGGCAGGATGTTTGCTGAAGCAGGCACAGAAGGTGAGAATGAACTCAGCGAACCTTATTCCTGGGAAATATTCGAGACTTATGACGCTTTCCCTGCACCGGGTGACCGGCATATTACCGAGTTCTTCACCGAAGGTTTCCCCGGGGGTAAATATTACGGTAAAACTCTTGGAATCGATGCATACACCTTTGAAGGCGTGATTGAATTCGGAGACAGGATTTATGAAAATATGAACAGACTGGCGCAGACGCCCGGCCCGCTGCCGGAAGAGTTCTTTAACAATCTCACGGGAGAGCATGAGCAGCTAATGGACATGATAAACTCTATTGAGAAGGATGAGAGAAGAATATTTTCAGTAAATTTGCCTAATAACGGCGCTGTTCACAATCTGCCTGCATATTCCGTGCTTGAAATGCCGGCCGCCGCTACTGCAAAAGGGTTCAAACCATTACAGGCCAATGATTTTCCGGATGCGCTTGCAGGTATTATCTCCAGGTACCTGGCTATTGTTGAAATTATAGTTGACGCTGCTTTAAAAGGAGACAGGAACTTATTTATAGAAGCCATCTTAATGGGCGGATACATATCCGACAGGGCTTCTGTTGAAAAAATGGCAGATGAACTGATAATAGCTCAAAGCCTATATTTACCTCAGTTTAAATAACAGAGGGAAGCCGGGGGGTAAATAACATTGAACAACGTCACAGTCCCCCACCTCTACAGGTGGCGGGTTTCCAATGAAAAGGCTGTCAGTGGTGAGTACAATCTCTCACTGACGTTGTTCAATCGCCACGCGTAAGCGGGGCGCGCAGGTGTAACCTGCGTGAGCTTATGCCGGATTCATTCCGGCATAAGTGTTAAACTAAATTTGAAAAATTATATTTGACAGGGAGGTTATAAAGGTGAATAACAGAGAAAGGATGCTTGCCTTACTCAATGGAAAAAAACCTGACAGGGTGCCTTTTATGCCCTTTTCGGAACTCATGCCTGACAGCGGCTTTGTAGAGGGATTAAGAAGCAGGGGTATGGGCTTTATTACTCATTGCTCGTCAGTTCAATCCGAGATCAAAGATGTTGAAATAACTGAAAAGGTATCGAATGGAAAATTGACTATAACTTATCACACTCCGGCAGGAGATGTATCGGCATTGTATGATAAAAATATAGAAAAAATAACCGGAAACAGTCTTGGCGTTCAAATAGAACATGTTATTAAGGATGTCAGGGATTACGAAGCTGCAATTTATATAATTGATCATACTGTTTATAATGTAAATACCGATGAATATTACAAGATTGATAAGGAGCTTGGCAATGACGGAATTACTCACTGCTGGACGGATGAACCTCCTTATATGGATGCGCAGTACTGTCTCGGGCTTGAAAATTGGAGTTATCACCAATTTGATTATCCTGAAGAATTTCAGATGCTTTTAAATGCGCTGGATAGAAAACAGGAAAGAATGCTGACCTTATTGCTGGATTGCCCCGACAATATAATAAATCTGGGAAATCTTGCAGGAAATTTCGGACCTCCGCAATATGAAAAATACATGCTCCCATACTATGAAAAGTATGTTCCACAGTTCAAAAAACTCGGGAAGATAACGACAATACACGCAGATGCATCAAATTTAAATGAGCATAAAGAGTTACTCTTAAAAACCGGAATTGACGTAGTTGAAGCCTTTACACCCCCTCCCTTCGGCAACCTGTCGCTGGCGGATGCGAGAAAAGCATGGGGCGAAAAGACGACCATATGGATCAATTTTCCGGAAAGTGTATTTTATAATGGATATGAAGCAACCAGGAAATATGCTGTTGAACTGTTGAAAAGCGATCCATGCCCCAATAAGTTTGTCAGCTTAACTGAAATGGGATTGCTGGGTTTGAATGAGAATAATGAAAGAATGTTCCAGGATGGTATAAAAGCTATAATGGATGCAATAGATGAGACTGGAATTTATTAAAAGTTGGATGGCAACAAATTAATTGCAGATGAAACCATTCATATGGTAAAATCAATACTTGGAAGTAGTTTGGGTTGAAAGATTCAGGGGGAGCAGCCTCTAAAAACATAAAAAGCAGCAGGGGGAACCCGCACTGGGAGCTGCAGTGCCTCTAAGGGTTATGGAAGTGATTGGTATGGAATGTATATAATCGGGGTATATTCCGCTGCAAGGCTTTTGGTTCTGAGCTTATCCATGGCGGCGGTTTTGTACGTCGCAGGTATTATGCTGGAAAATGGGGCTCTTGATTTATTGCTCGGTTTAGGGTGTGTAGCTGCCTTTTGTACCGGAATATTGTATTACTTTGGTTTTAAAGAGTGAAGTTATCTTCCTCTTTAAGGAAAGGAGAACCTGTATGAATAATATGAAAATTGTCATTATGCTGCCCTTTGACGGTGCGGAAAAGGAAACTCCGGTCTGGGCATATGAAGAAGAAAGTATTGATTTCCGCTGCGATTGTGAAAGCGGAGCGAGATGTACCATGGCTTTTGCCGCAGTTGAATTGAAACGGTACCTTTCCAGGACGTTATGCGAATCCGATATCTCATTTTCGTCGCAAAGGCTGCAGGAATGCTTCCTATTTGAGCTTGGAATTGTTGACAGGGCAAGCAAGCAGGATGATTATACGATCGAGCCTTTTGAAAATGGGGTTATAATCACCGGCTATGGAAGAAGAGGCGTACTTTATGGCGTTTATGAGTTTCTGCGGCTTCAGGGCTGGCAGTGGTATGCTCCCGGAAGCGCGGGAGAAATTGCTCCGGAATTGAAAAATGTGCTTTCCCTTCCTGAAAAGAAAATGGATTATAAACCTTCCATGAGCTTGGGAAGAGGATTTTATTTTGAAAACGTATCTATGGAATCGGAGGAGCTTTTTCTCTGGATGGCGCGCAACAGGCTGAATATGGCAACCTATCGTCCGGTAACCGGCCCTCTTTGCAGCAAGCTGGGTATGATTTTTAAAGTGGGAGGGCATATTTTCGAAAAAATACTGGAACCTGACCGCATGCTGCCTTCCGGTAAAACGTTGTGGGAGGAGCATGAAGAATGGTATGGCCTTCCGGAAGATGGAAACCGGATAAAAAGTAAGGCTTTAGGAATACAGTTTTGTGTTTCGCAAGACAGTCTTCTGGATTTTTTAGGTGAGGAACTTCTTCGTTATCTGAAAGGACGGTGGAGGGACGCCGACCAGATCGACATCTGGGGCTTTGATACCTGGGGAAATGCATGCAGCTGTGAGAGATGCAGAAACCTTGGTAATAAAACCGACAGAAACGTTTTCTTTATTTCGAATCTGAGAAATTATATTGATAAAGCACGCAGGGATGGAAGGCTTGAGCGGGATGTGTCCCTGGTCATGTGCAGCTATGAAGGGACTGCAACAATTTATGGGCCGGAAAGGCATATACCTGAGAGGTTGATAACGGCAGGGGACTATGTGGAGTACTATCCTATCAACCGATGCTATTTACATGACTTCTCGGATAACACATGTTCATGCAATGCGTTCTATGATGCTGCCCTAAAGAGCTGGCTGACTGGGGGAGATGCCTTGCCGGTTATGATGGGGGAATATTATAACGTTTCAAAGTTTGAAGACTTGCCCATTTTGTTTACAAGACGGATTTCGGCGGATCTGCCTTATTATTATTCCATTGGAATAAGGGGCATGACGTACATGCATATTCCTATGGTCAATTGGGCTATGCGTACAATTACCCAGGTTCTTTACGCACAGTTATGCTGGGATGTCCATACCGATGTGAAGGCTTTTCTGGACAGGTACTTTTCACAGTGGTATGGGCCTTATGCGGTTGAGATGGGAAAAGTGTATGAACTGACTGAGGATGCATGGTCATATTGTACCCAATGGCGTGCGTGGAACAAAATGAGCATATTATCTCAGCTCAGGGCCTGGGATGGAGCGAAGCCGGAAAAACCGCTTTTTCCGGGAGATCATTTTGATAATGCCGAAGAAATTTTAAAAAGGGGAAGAGAATCCATAAGGTTACTGGAAGAAGCTTTGGGAATTTTGGACGTGGCCCGAAGAATGGAAAAAGAATCATCTGCCCAAGAAGACAACGCGTCATCATCCGCTGCAGTAAACCCTGCCATGCTGCGGGAAATGACAAAAATGAGGTCGTATGAAATGCGGTTGGGAGAAGACCGGAGGATGCTCATCTATGGATTGGATACAATGATGGTCGTGGTTGAGCTTGCGGCATATCATGATGCGCTTTGCAGAGACGATTTGAACGAAGGGGATCAGATATGGGAATGTATAGAGAAAGCTGCCGACAGACTTGATTCTTATTTTATTCCTATAGGGTATGCATATCCGGGCGCCGGCCTCGAAAGTAAGGATGGCCTGACAAGAAGCCAGGTGAGGGAATTGCTGAGGCGGATCAGGAGTCAGAGAAAGCAGAGACTCTTATAAATATTGCAACGAAGGTTTCTAAATTATCCCTGCAGAAATAACGCGTTAAGGCGTTCGTGATTATTCCTGCAGGGCGCATAAATGCCGATATATTAATGTAACCTTTTTTAGTGATAGAAGGAAATGGCACATAGAGGGTTTCTCTGTATCTATCAAATCAGTGTAAGGTCATATTAAAATTTTATGATCCGGTACTTTTGTATCTTGATATTCTAAACATCCATAGTTTGTAGGCTAAGAAAAACATTATAATTCCGACAACAGGCGATAGAAACTGAAATATCGGATGAAAAATTGAAAAATCATTCTTTCCCAGAAAGTATTGAGCCGGATAGAAATTTATAAAAGCAAATGGAACCAGCAAAGTGACCATGATTTGTATCTTTTTATTAAATATGGTTATTGGATAATTGGCGAAATCATTTATTCCAAATATGAAATTCTTAATAAACCTGTTTTCAATTATCCAGAACGTCGGTATTGAAGCTAATATCATCATAGAACTTGTAATAAGCCCGCCGCTTATTACGACAAATAATAAAAAAAATATCTTTATCGGACTTAACGCAATTCCTATTCTAGCAAAACAAAAAAACATAATTAATAAAGATATGCTCATGGTACCAAAGTATCCGGTACTAAAATGTCGTGAAGATAAATACAAAAATGGATTCAATGGTTTTGTAAGTACCTCATCAAATGTCCCTTCTTTTATAAGCGTTGAAATGTTATGTACACTTATATATGACATATATTTTTGACCCGCCCCAATTCAGTAGACACTCAAAACATAAAGTTATCTTATTTTTCGTACAAATGCATTTTCGGATAAATTCAACTTAAATTATTTATTAGTATTGACTGTTTGTCAACAATGATATATAATTTATTTAGTGAATTTATTATATCACTTAAAATCGACACAAGGAGGCCTTGCTATTTGATAACCGAAACCGAATTTCTTTCACACCAGCGGGCAGGACATATTAATAAAAATCTGATACTTAATTTTATAAAAAATAACAGTCCGATAACACGTACTGAAATATGGGAAAAACTAGGGCTAAGCAGAGCATCGGTAACCCAGATCACCCAAAAACTTATTAAGCAGGGGCTGATTGAAGTTGTTGGACCTGTTGAATCCAGCAGCGGCAGGAAACCCATACTTCTGAAATTCAATGCCAATGCCCATATGATACTGGTTTTTGACTGGCATACAAAAACACTTGCCTCATTGAACCTGGATGCTGAAATTAAGCAGAAAAAGAATATAATAATTCCTGAAAGAATTCAAGCAGATGATTTTGCAGATTTATTAAAAAAAGAGATTTACATATTCACTGATGAAAATGGGATCAATAAAAAAAATGTTTTTGGTCTGGGCTTGATTTTACCGGGAATTATAGATACGGAAAGCGGTAAAGTTCTGCTGATGACTGAAAATAACTGGAAGAATGTAGCGCTCGGAGCCTTGTTACAAAAAAAGACCGGTTTTAATACTATTATTGAATCAGACAGTCATATGACTGCAATAGGGGAATATCTTTATGGCAATGCAAAAAATATTAATGATTTTGTGCTGTTTGAGATAGAGGAAGCAGGTATAGGATTATCCCTGCTAATAAAAGGAAGCTTGTATAAGGGCAAGAATAATTTTGTAGGTGAGATCGGTCATATCAGGATCAGTGAAAGCGGAGCAAGGTGCAAATGCGGGAAAAATGGCTGCCTTGAAGCTGCCATCAAAGAAGAGATTTCAATGAACAACGGCCAGATCAATGATAAAGTGATAAGCTATTTGGGGTGGGCAATTTCTGTCATTATAAATATTCTTGATCCTGAAATGATTGTTTTTTCCGGTTCAGTCGTTGAAAACATGGGTGACAAGTTATTGATACAGGCTAAGAAGGCATTGATGTCTGAAGTGATTGACGAAGATATTAGAAAAATAAGATTTTCATATGCGACTCCGGGTGTGAATTGCAGGATGAAGGGTATGAGCAGTATAATCTACAACAAGTTCTTCAGTAAAATCAGTATTATCAATTAAATAAAGACAGATAAATAAAGATAGAAAATATTGCAAAAAAATACAATCAAATATGTTCTAATAATTTTACGGACTGATTAATATTATTTACTAAATAAATTAAATAAAGGAAGCGATCATGATGTATACTCAAAGTGAGATAGTTGAATTAAAAAAAATTGCCGTTGACCATATATGCCCTCATTTCGCCAGTAATATGGAAATCTCCAAATGTCCCAAAATATTTACCAAAGGCGAAGGATGCTATATTTATGATATTGAAGGGAAAAAGTATCTTGACACTTTTGCTTCATTAATGACTACCGTATGCGGGCATAACCGCCAGGAGATTAAAGACGCAATCATCAGCCAGCTGGATGAAATGGAATTCTTCCCGAATTATACAGATACATATAGTGTACCGCAGGTAAAGCTGTCTGCCAAGATTGCTGAAATCATGCCGGGGGATCTTTCGGTATGCTTCTTTGTCAATAGCGGTTCTGAAGCATGTGAGACGGCGATAAAAATGGCTAAGCAATATCATTGGGCAAAGGGGGAAAAGCAGAGGTACAAAATCATCAGCAGGCGTCATTCATATCATGGTACGACGCTTGGAGGTATATCGGCTACAGGGCTTCAATGGTTTCGGCAATATTTTCAGCCCTTGATTCCCGGGTTTATCCATTCCGTTGCAACCAATTGTTCAAAATGTGAACTGGATTGTGATTCTGCAAGCTGCGGCCTTGCATGCCTTAAATCAATGGAGAAGCTAATATTGTGGGAGGATCCGAATTCCGTAGCAGCTGTAATTATTGATCCCATACCTGGTTCGAATACCGGCTATCCTGTACCGCCGGACGGATATCTGCAAGGATTGAGGCAATTATGTGATAATTATGGGATACTGCTGATATTTGACGAGGTACAGACAGGGTTTGGAAAAACAGGTAAAATGTTTGCGTGCGAACATTGGAATGTAGTACCGGACATTATGGCAATCGGGAAAGGTTTTTCCGGGGGTTATATTCCATTGGGAGCAACAATTTTGACTCCAAAAATATATGAAGTGTTTAAAAATGCACCCGGTACTGAATTCTGAAGCGGAAGTACTTTTGGAGGCCATAATCTTGCCTGTGCCGCAGCCCTGGCGAATATAGAAGTCATACAGAAGGAAGGGCTTATTGAAAATGCTGCCGTCCTTGGAGCGTATATAAGAGAAAACCTGAAGATTATGCAGAGTTGTAAAGTTATAGGCAATATCAGTGGAATGGGTTTATTGCTTGCATTTGATCTGATGTCCGACAGGGAGAAAAAAATTCCACTGGAGCCTGCATTGGGAGTAGGTAGCTGGATCAGGGACTATTGTTATGAAAAAGGAATGATCATCCGGAATAATGGAGACATTCTGGTCATTGCTCCCTCGCTTACAATGAGCAGGAAAGAAGCGGATTTTATGCTGGATTTGATAAATGAGACAATACAGGAAGCGGTTATTAAATATAAACTTTAAGGAAGGACGACTATATTTTCAGTACGCACAGAGGACATGCCATTGCCAAGGGCCGCAACTTGAAAAAGATATTTGCTGAGCTCATGGGGAGAAGCACCGGATTGTGTGGAGGAATGGGCGGTTCCATGTACCTGTATGATCCGGAAAATGGTTTGACGGGAGGCAATGGTTTTGTCGCTTCAATGTGTTATTTGCCGGAAGGGTAATTGAAATGCTTCACTGTAATGCTAATAAATGGGGGATGTGAGATTAATGGATGGAGTTGTGAAAGTCGGTAGGGGTATGCCCCTATATAAAAAAAGGTTTGACTGGAAACTTGCAAAAAAAATGAAGGTTTTATATTTAATGCTGCTGTTACCGGTCGCATGGGTGCTGATTTTTCATTATGAACCCATGTATGGCGTAATAATGGCTTTTGTAGATTATAAAATGGCCAAGGGTATCTGTGGCAGCGAGTGTTACAATTTTGAATATTTCAGGTAATTTTTTTCAAGCCCGAATTCTCTGGTGGTTATCAGAAATTCTCTTGTTTTAAATCTCGCCAGTCTTGTGTTTTCGTTTCCCACACCAATCATCCTGGCCTTATTAATAAATGAAATAAAAGTGTTCAGAATAAAAAAGATTTTCCAGACCATCTCGTATCTCCCGTATTTCCTGTCATGGGTTGTTCTGGCGGCTATTTTCACAGAACTGCTGTCTCCGCAGACAGGGATAGTAAATTATTTCCTTTCCCTATTTGGAATAGAGCCTGTCTATTTTCTCGCAAGCAAAGGCTGGTTCAGGCCGGTTGTAATATTGACAGGGATCTGGCAGAACGTAGGGTGGAGTTCTATCCTATATCTGGCATCGATAGCCTCTATTAATCCTGAACTCTATGAAGCAGCTGAAATAGACGGCGCCACAAGGTTCCATAGGGCACTTCATATAACGCTGCCTTCTATTACTCCGGTTGTCGTATTCTGTTTAATTATGAGTATGGGTTCGCTCCTGCGGACAAATTTCGAACAGATATTCAATCTGCAGAATCCATCAATTATGGAAGTCGCTGAGGTAATCGATACTTATGTCTATCATGTCGGATTGGTTAGCGCTAATTATGGTTTTTCGACTGCAATAAGCTTGTTTATGAACCTGGTAGGAATTGCCATGCTATTTATAGCAAATAACGTTATTAAAAAATTCAGCGAGTACACGTTATGGTAGCATTTGTGTTATATACATGCGGTACGATGTGTGAAGTTTTACTTTAAAGGAGATGTGATATTTTGAAACAGAAATCAAAATTAAGAAAAGCATCTGTCGGCAGCAGGGTATTTGATTTTTTCAATTATGGCTTTATGATAGTCTTTTGCATTACAATACTTTACCCTTTATGGAATCTGGTATTATTGTCGTTTTCAACTGCAACAGACTCCCAAAGGCTGGGAATCCATATATGGATTGATACATGGATACTGGATGCATACAGGTATGTTTTCAGTCAAAGCATGATAATCAACGCCTATATGAACTCGATATTCAGGGCTGCAGGCGCAACAATCCTTATGGTGATAACATCATCATTAGGAGCTTATCCTTTATCAAAAAAGGAATAGCCCGGAAGAAACTTCATTACTATATTATTCCTTATTCCGATGTTTTTTTCAGGCGGACTGGTTCCCTATTATTTCCTTATAAAGGGCTTGGGGTTGATGGATTCCCTGTGGGTTTATGTGATCCCGCAAATGGTAGGGCTGTTTAACATACTGCTGGTAAGGAACTTTCTTATGAGCCTTGACAAAGGGCTGGAGGAATCGGCTTTTATAGATGGGGCGGGATATATGACGATTTTATTTAAAATTATTATGCCGTTATCAAAGCCCGTCCTTGCAACCATCGCATTATGGACTGCGGTTGGCCAATGGAACACATGGTTTGACTCATTGATATTTATCACGGATGACAGGAAGATAGTACTGCAATTGGTTATACAGAGGATGCTGCGGTCAATGCTTGATTTCGGGAGAGATATAGAAGCATTCAGGCATGTAGCCGGAGTAAATACACAGATATATGCAAACAACGTAAGAGCAGCGACGATCCTGGTTACTATCGGTCCTATCATTTTTACATACCCATTTTTGCAGAAATATTTCATTAAAGGAATCATGATAGGTTCTTTAATAGGTAGAACAGGAGGTGATTTATCTGCAGGAATTTCGGCTATATAAGGGAGGTGGGATAGAAAAAAGCACACGAAATAGTTTACATC
>VEPD01000237.1 GCA_012027035.1 Ruminiclostridium sp.
AAGCGGTTCTTATTTTTTACTTATAAAAGTATTTATAAAATCTCCGGAGACCGATGTCCTGGAGATTTTTACTTAGTACTTGAAAAATGCCAGTATCTCCGTCACAATAGCGTCAACACTTTTATCGGAGCAATCCACAATAAGATCGGCATATTTTTCATACAATGGACATCTTTCATTGTAAACCTGATCAAGGCTTCTGTCTTTCGACCTTGCCAGCCTTCTTTCGGGTAAGAGGCGTTTTTCAATATCTTTCAGGTCCATCTTCAGATAGATTATCCTTCCATCCCTTTTCATATGCAGCATTGCAGGTTCACTGCAAACTACGCTTCCTCCTGTGGCAATGATATTTCCAACAGGCTTCATCGAAACAATCAATTCTTCCTGCAACTTGAGAAATACCTCATAACCATCTTCTGCAACAATAGCTCTCAATTCCCTGCCGGTCTTTCTTTTCAGCAGAGTGTCGGTATCGATAAACTCCAAGCCGAGTCTACCGGCCAATGCAGGGCCTATGGTGCTCTTTCCCGCCCCGGGCATGCCTATCAGTATTATATTCATAGCTACCTCCATACCCCTTATAGCTTATCCCATTTGGGATCGACAGCCGATGACAGGCCTCTGTATCCGTAATACATCAGCATCGCATCAAGCAAAGCCATACGCATCATGGCTTCACAAACGGGATACACCCTTGTGCATATCGATGGATCGCTTCTGGAAGCAAATATGTTTGACGTATTTTCAAGCTTTTCCACATCCACTGTCTGCTGATCTTTCAAAATTGTAGGAGTGGGCTTCACTGCAAGCCTCACCCTGATCTCCTCGCCATTGGATATTCCGCCGAGAAGGCCTCCCGCTCTGTTTGTCCTGAATCTGACTCTTCCTGTTTCTTCATCAAAATAGGGGGTATCATTTGATTGGGAGCCTGTCATTTCAGCATGCCGGAATCCGGCTCCGAACTCGATCCCCTTTATTCCGCCAATTGACATAAGCGCATGGGCAATAGTAGCGCTGAGCTTGTCAAATACAGGCTCACCAAGGCCGGCAGGAACACCTTCCGCTATTAATTCAACTATTCCGCCACAGGAATCCCCGCTATTTTTCACATTAATAAGATCGGCTATCATCTCTTGCGCCTTTTCCATATCGGGGCAGTTCAGTTCATTTTTGCGGTAATTGGCTTTTGCAGTTTCATATGATACGGGAGCTGCCTTTATTCCATGGGATTCTGCTATATAGCCTATTACATCGATACCCATTGTATCCAGGACAGCTTTTGCGACGGCTCCGCCTGCCACCCTTGCGGCAGTCTCCCTTCCTGACGCCCTGCCCGCGCCGGCCCAATCGGCAAATTGGCCGTATTTTTTTAGATATGTATATGCAGCCTGCCCGGGCCGTATGAGATCCCTGTTGTCGCGATGCTGACGTATGTGGACGTCACCGATGTCCGAATTAGGGATTATAAGCCCTACCGGCGCTCCGGTGGACATGTCATCCTCCATCACACCGGAATATATGTACACTCTGTCGCTTTCCTTCCTTGGAGTGCTTAGTTTTGATAATCCCGGACGCCTTTTGTCCAGTTCGTTTTGGACCATTTCACCTGTAATTTTTATACCCGGCGGGACTCCGTCAACAATTGCCAACAGGCCTCCATATAATTCTTCAGGTATTCCCGGATCCTTGCGAAATCCTCCTGAATAGGATTCACCACAGGTGGTAAGTCTGAAAACCCTGCCAAATGTATTACCCATCATGTCAATTTTCCTCCAATATAAACCAGATCATTTTCTCGCGCTGTGATATGTCTGCCAACAGCCGGAATCTCAAACAATCCAGACTGTCCGCCCCTACACATCACTCATTATCAGATTCCCGCCGCATGCCCTGATTAATTCAGGGAAGTTAGGGAAAGTGATATTAACCGCTTCCGCTGTCTCGATTACTGTTTCACCTTCAATATTTAAACCGGCAACTGCAAGGGCCATAGCAATTCTGTGATCATCATGCCCGCTGACACGGCAGCCGGTTAATTTGCTTTTTCTAATTACCAGCCCGTCTGATAGTTCTGCAATATCAGCGCCCATTTTTGCCAACTCGGCGCACATGACGCGTATCCTGTCCGTCTCTTTCAATCTGGCCTGGGGCACATTGACCAGCCGGGTTTCACCTTCCGCAAAGCATCCGGCAACCGCCATCGCAGGCAGAGCATCGGGGGTCGAGTTCAAATCAACCTCTATGCCGGTGAGTTTACCGCCTTTGATTACGATACTGTCTTCATGTATTTCATATTTCGCTCCCATTTTTTCAAGGTATGTAAGCACCCTCTTGTCACCTTGGGGATCGGTCATATCAAGGTTTTTCAGCTTGAATTCCCTGCCTGAGACAGCAGCGAGCACCATAAAAAAGGTTGCAGATGAAAAATCTCCCGGGATTGCCATATCAAAGGCCTTATAACCCTGGCCCCCCATTATGGTAAATGATTTGAAATCATTGTTGGAGTATTTTATGGCCTGCCTGTCAAGCCACCACATGGTCATCTCCACGTATGGGACCTCGTTCAACCTGGTGAGATGAATATTTGTATCGCTTTTTAGCAGCGGCAGATTTATCAGCATTGAAGACAAATACTGTGAAGTAACGGAATCCAAATCAGTTGTTCCGCCTTTCAGCCGGCCTTTCACTACCACAGGCGCCATGCCGTTTCCGCGTGTCGAAAAGACCTCTGCCTCCAGATTGTTCATAGCGTCTATAAGCGGAGCCATCGGACGTCTCCGGATCTGGTAATCACCTGTAAACACAGTACAGCCGTCAATCAACCCTGCCGTCATTAAGGCAAATGGCAGAGTTGTGCCTGAATTCCCCACATTTATAATATCTTCAGGTGTTTTGGGATTCCCATTCAGGCCGTTAACCACAAACCTGTCGTCCAGTATCTGTATTCCCGCGCCAAAAGCTCTGCATGCCTCAAGAGCAGATAAAGTATCATTGGAAACAAGGGGATATAATATTTGTGACTTACCGCCTGCCAGGCTTGCTATAAACAAGGCTCTGATTGTATGGGATTTGGACCCGGGTATCCTTATACATCCGCCCATATCTGACTTTTTTACTCTGAATATCATCTGACCAACCCCTTCTACCGTACTATGCATTAAGCTTATATATAAATATAACATAAAAATACAACTATATATAATGCAAAAGAAGAATTAATACAACATTTATAGTCAGGCAGAGCCGCTTTCCTTTATCCGTGGCGGAGGCGGACCGTAGAACTGATAGTAATTGCACATTATTCTTCCGTTGTACAGCTTTCTCTTCTTATCTGCCCGCCTTCCGAAAAGGCTTTCAAATTGAGGATGGGACGCCAGAACATAATATGACCAGGTGTCCAGAGTCTTGAATACCGTACCCATTTGCCTGTAAAGCTTCTCAACTTCCTTTGCTTCTCCCAGACGTTCGCCGTAAGGCGGATTGCAAATAATAAATCCGTATTTGAATCTGGAGCTTATATCAGACATTGCCATGCGCTGAAAATGAAGGCTCTTTTCCACGCCTGCCTCTCTTGCATGGTAACGTGCCAGACTCATGACCTCGTCATCGATGTCGGATCCGTTTATCCGAAGCTCGCAGTCTTTACATACAGTATCAAGAGCTTCCTCCCTGGCTTGCTTCCAGAGCCCCGAAGGTATATTGCCCCAACTTTCGGCTGTAAATGGCCGTTTTAGGCCGGGCGCCAAATTCATACCGATAAGAGCCGCTTCAATAGGTATGGTGCCGGAACCGCAGAAAGGATCAATCAATACTCTTTCATGGTTCCATCTGCTTATCATTATCATTGCGGCGGCAAGTGTCTCCTTTAAAGGCGCTCCGCTCACCAGCTTCCTGTATCCTCTCTTGTGCAATCCTGCTCCGGTGGTATCTATGGTCAGGGTAGCCATATCCTTCAACAGGCCGACCTCTATCCTGTAAAGAGGTCCCGATTCATCAAACCAATCCTTGCGATATTTTTGTTTCAGCTTTTCAACAACAGCTTTTTTGACTATTGCCTGGCAGTCGGGAACGCTTGACAGTTTTGAATCTATTGATTTGCCGTCGACGGGAAACTGCGCATCCTCCGGTATCCATTCATCCCAGGGCAATGCTTTCGTTTGCTGGAAAAGCTCCTCAAAGGTCAAGGCTTTAAACTCACCTATTTTCACCAGGACGCGATCCGCCGACCTGAGCCACAGATTTGTTCTGCAGACAGCGCTTTCATCCCCTGAAAAAGTCACTTTGCCGTTTTCCACGTGCTGGTCCTGATAACCCAGCTTTAAAAGTTCTCTGCCCACCACAGCTTCAATACCGAAGGTGGAAGTAGCTATCAACTGCATTTTAGACATATGATCTCCATAGCGAATATTCTTTAGTGTATTATACCCTTGCAGCTGATATTAATCAATGAGTCAGATTTATTCATTGTGAAATTATAACCACATATAGTATAATAATAAAGTAAGATTAAGTTGCATGTAAATATTAATGACACTGATGGAGGTATTTTATGAACGAACCCCGGTTGAACTTTTTTACAAAAATTTATTACAGCATTTCAGGCTTTGAAAACTATAGATTTTTTGTAATGCAAAAAACAGGCAGGGCTGTGGTTTATCTGCTCCTGCTCAGCCTTATCATCGGGCTCATCGGTATAATTCAGCCGGTAATCGAGTCCAATAAAATGATAAACCAGATGATTGAGGGTCTTGAACGTGATGTGCCTGATTTTACCTTCGAAAACGGTAATTTGGACGTCAAGGCAAAAATGCCTTTGATTATCGATGAAGGCGGATTGACAATAATCATAGACACATCGGGTGCGACTGACGAATCGATACTGGACAGCTACAACAATGCGCTTCTGATATTACAGAATAAAATGATACAAAAGAATTATGCTAATCAGCGGGTAACAGATTTTACGGTGCTTCAGGGCTTTAAAATTGATAAATCCGACGTCAGGAATATGCTCCCTCTTGTAAAATGGTTTATCCTGTTCTTATTTATAATACTGCCCCCTTTCATTATTGCCGGAAGATTTTTAAACGCCCTTTTTGTCAGCATTATCGGATTGATAATCAATTCGGTAAAAAATACGAATCTTCCATACAGGGATATATTTGCAATAAGCGCCCATTCTCTTACTTTACCGCTTATCTTAGGTACTATTTTGGATTTTGCAGGCGTCCATTTTCTCCTGTCAACATTGGTTTACTACCTGATTTCGGCAATTTATATCTGGGGGGCTATCGGCTCTATCAAGCGCCATTCCGGAATACCCCAAATTCCTCCGGCAAATTGAGCCCCACTCGATTTTATTTTGATCCTGCTTTGGCGGAATGACTCAAATCAAAGGCTTCGGCAAGCACTGCACCGAAGTCTTTTTTATGTATGATTTGTATTGTTTTGTACATTATAGTATCAAAAGGTCTGCGGAGGTTTATTAAAATATGAATCAAACAATCGAAAAGGGTCTGCCCCAACTGCCTGAATCCTATTGGATGGCTACAACTCCTGTTACGGATTATCCGTCGCTGGAATCGGATATTGAAACGGATGTTGCGATAGTAGGAGGAGGGCTTGTAGGAATAACACTTGCCTGGTTCCTAAAAAAGGAAGGCGTAAAAGTTATCGTTATTGACGCCGATAGGATCGGTCAGGGAACAACTGGCCATACCACAGCAAAAATCACATCACAACATTCCCTGATATACGACAGGATTATTACAAAATTCAGCAGGGAAAAAGCCATGCAATACGCTTCAGCCAATGAGACGGCTATCAGGACTATTTCAGAAATAATCGAAGATAATGATATTCAATGTGACTTCTGCAGTCAGCCTGCATATGTATATACGCTTATGGACGAATATGTAAAAAAGATTGAAGATGAAGTCAGCGCCGCCAATTCATCAGGTATTAAGGCTGTATATCTGGATAGTATCCCGCTTCCTTTTTCTGTGAAGGCGGCAATGCGTTTCGACAATCAGGCTCAATTCCATCCGCGTAAATATCTCCTGGCTTTAGCGAAAAAAATACCGGGGAAAGGAAGCTTTATTTTTGAAAAGACCAAAGCTGTAGACCTGCATGAAGGCGCCACTTGTTCGGTTATAACCGACAAAGGCCATAAAATATCAGCATCGCGGGTGATCCTGGCTTCACATTATCCGTTTTATGACAGGCACGGACTATATTTTGCAAGGCTATACCCTGAACGCTCATATGCTCTTGGCGTTAAGATTTGCGGAGAATATCCCGGAGGAATGTACATTACGGCAGAGGATCCTGCACGCTCCCTCAGGTCACAGCCGGATTCAAATGGAGAAATTGTAATAATAGGCGGTGAGCATCATAAAACCGGACATGGTGGGAACACCTTCATCCATTATGAAATACTCCGCGATTTTTCCTATAGCATCTACGATGTAAAACAAATAACCAACAGATGGTCGACGCAGGATTATACCACAATGGACGAACTGCCATATGCCGGATTCATAACTTCTGACAGGAACAATATCTTTGTAGCTACAGGCTTTGGAAAATGGGGTATGACGAATAGTACCGCATCCGCAATGCTAATCCGGGATCTGATTTTAAAAGGCAATAGCCCATGGTCGTCGGTATATGACCCATCACGCTTCAATCCCGGAGCTTCGGCGAAAAATTTCGTCGTAGAAAATGCTGATGTTGCAAAGAGCCTTGTTTCGGGCATTTTGAATACAAACCCGCCGGAAGCGGATCTACAACCCGGCGAGGGTAGAATTACCGAAATTGACGACAAAAAGGTAGGCGCTTACCGTGATGAAAAGGGGAAACTGCATTTGGTAAATACTGCTTGCACGCACCTTGGATGTGAATTGAAATGGAATTCCGCCGAGTTGTCCTGGGACTGCCCGTGCCATGGCTCCAGGTTTACTTACGAGGGCGATATAATCGAGGGTCCCGCATTAAAATCCATCAAAAAATCATAGAGCATCTTTATAGAATTTATTGGAAAAGTGAATTTGAAACAAAAAACAGAGCTGTTAAAACAACCCTGTTTCATAACTGCATTTATCCCAATATACTACTATTGGCCGGTTTCTGTTCCGGACTAATATTTCTTTTCTTTGTAAGAATTGATACCACAACCAGCGCGATAAAGCTGAGCGGAACTGAAATGATAGCCGGATTGTTTATCGGAACCGGTGCTGTTACGCCGACAAGCCCATAAACATTATTAAAGGTTTCCTGTGAAAGAAGTATCAAGCCAAGCGCCGATACAAGACCTGTAAGCACGGAAGCAACTACACCCTTTGCAGTTGTCCTTTTCCAGAAAAGAATCATTATAATGGCAGGAAGGTTTGCCGATGCTGCAATTGCAAATGCCCATCCCACCAGATATGATACATTCATACCTTTAAACAGAATACCCAGTACCATGGCAATACAACCAACTATAATTGAGGCTATCTTCCCTGCCTTCACCTTTGATTTATCTGTCATCTTAAGTCCCATAAACCTATCCATGACATCATGTGCAACAGCGCCGGCTGCTGCTACTATAAGGCCGCTGACAGTCCCAAGAACGGTGGCGAAAGCCAGAGCCGAGATTATGGCAAAGATAGTTACTCCGAAAGATTTTGCCAGAAGCGGCGCCGACATATTATCATTCGTCAGATCCACAACACCGTTAACCATGGCTCCAAGTCCCATATACATTGTAAGTACATAGAAAAGACCAATAGCGGCTATGGCCACAATTGTGGATTTACGCGCACATGCAGGGCTTGGAACCGTATAGTATCTAATAAGTATATGCGGCAGAGCTGCAGTCCCAAAAAACAAGGCAAGCATTAATGATACAAAGTCAATTTTGTCCTTTGGAGTCGCACCTTTTTCAGAATCTACTTTGAATTTCAAGCCCGGCTTGAGAACTTCAGAACCCGGGGTTGGCTTCTGGTAATATATTGTGAGCTTGTTCCCTTCATCTTTTACATCAAGCTTTGCCCAGCGGACCACTGTACCATCCCTTATTGTTTCTATGAAGGAGAATATATTAAGAGTACCTGTTTTCGTATCTCCTTTTCCATCTATTTCACTCATGTGCCCGACTTGGTAAAATGCGCCCTTATCTTTAGTCTGACCATTGTAAAGAACTTTTCCATCCTGGAGATACTCAAGAGTCTGAGTTTCTTCAAGAATGCCCTTTTTCTCATTAACACTCCAAACAGTCTCTATATCATTCTTCTCCAATTTGACAAATTGCTTTTTACTCTTTTCATCATGGAATTGCTTTACTATTGCATATGATTTATCTTCCAAACCTACAGTCCCATCATTCAATGTCTCTATTTTCAAGGTAATAAATTTGTGATATGCCTTGTCACCACCCTGATCCGGAGAAGTGGATATCCCGCGGGAAAACACCAGGAACACCAACGTAAGTGAAAAGACTATCAGCAATCCGCCCTTCAGAAACTGCACATAAGTAGTAGATTTCATACCTGCTGTAGTTACAATAAGAATAACCAGAACACCGACCATCAGAACTCCTGCCCAATGAGGCAGTCCGAGTAAAGGTGTCACAAGGGAACCTGCACCCACCATTTGGGGAATCAGATAAAACAGGGAGACCAGCAAAGTGCTTATTGCTGCAACCAACTGTATACCCTTGGAATTGAACTTGGAATCCAACGCATCGGTAAATGTGTATTTACCAAGCCTTTTCATCGGTTCAGCCACAACAAACAATGCAACTATCCAGCCTGCCAGATAACCTATTGAATAAAGGAATCCATCATATCCCGATATGGCAAGCATCCCGCAAATTCCAAGAAAAGAAGCAGCGGAAAGATAATCTCCTGCAAAAGCAATACCGTTTACCGACCAGTGAATTTGTCCTCCTGCTGCAAAATAGCTGTTAACTGATTTGGTTGAGCGTGCAAAGTGATAAGAAATTCCTAAAACAGCTGCTACAAACGAAAGAAAAATAATTATCGCCCAGGGCGATGCAACGTAATTCATTCTTCAGTTTCCTCCGATTCCTTATCTTTGTTCATGACATCTTCGGCATGAGTGCTAACATGATTGTAGGCAAATGCAAGAAGCATTGCAAATACTATCAATAGGAACCCATACACTATGGCCACATTCAGGCTTCCAACCTCGACCCCCATGAACTCGGGGCTAACAACATTGGTTATTATAAATCCCCCATAGACAATTGCATACAAGAAAAACAGCCACTTTCCGAGCAATTCCTTCACTGATGCGGAGTTGTCCTTTTTCCATTTTGATGATGGACCATGCATAATGATACCTCCTAAAATAACTAAAATTATATAGCAATATTCTCTTTTGTACAATTAGAGTTATGAATTAAGATAAAATAACGTAAAAAATATAATAAATTTACCTGAAAAGCTGAATATAATTTTAAGAAGAACTGTCTGCAGCAAAATGATCTTTTTCTCCGTTGTAAAAAATAATTGTGAAGTTTTTTCAAAGATAATGGTATATAATATAATAAAGTCATCAACGAAATGAGGAATAGTACTTATGAGAGCGTTGAATATTTTTAAGAAAGTTTTGATCAGCCTATACTATAGCATCAGACGCTTTCCTGCCACACTTTGCTTCTCGGCTGCAACTGCCGTAATGCTTATTATTATAAATGAGTTGGAGCCGACGGCCGGGCAGAAAACTCTTGACATACTAAAAAGGATCGCTATGATCCTGGCCCTGGGTATCCCCCTTTCCTTATGTATCACCCATATACTTGAACGGAAGGAAGGATTGAAGCCTGCTGCAAGGATTTTAGCAAGCTGTGCAGGCGCAGCGGCGCTTGTGCTTTATTATTTCTTCCTGCTTCCCGATTTTAATATGATCCCGGTCACAAGGTATATTGCGGTTAGTGCAGCATTATATATTGCCTTTATACTTTTGCCATACTTTTATAGGCGGGAGAATTTTGAGCTGTATGTTATGAAGCTGTTTATCTGATTCTGGATTACTGCTCTGTATTCCGGCATACTTTTTGCTGGATTGGCTGCAATACTTTTTACCATAGATAGGCTTCTACAGATAAAAGTGGATGAAAAGATGTATTTATATGTTTGGCTCGTAATAGCCGGGGTATTTGCACCCGCCTTCTTTCTTGGCGGTATACCGTCCTTTTCCCAACGCATGGAGAGGGATGACTATTCGAAGCTTATGAGGATATTACTGCTATATATCATAATGCCTCTTATAACAGTGTATACGGCAATACTTTATATTTATTTCGCCAAAGCAATTATTACCCTTAAGTGGCCTGAAGGCCTGGTGGCTAATCTTGTCCTGTGGTATTCCGTAATAAGTGCGGCAGTGATTTTCCTGACATCTCCCCTCAGCGAAATAAATAAATGGGTTCGGACCTTTATTTTTTGGTTTCCCAAATTGATTCTACCTATTCTTGTAATTATGTTTATTTCCATCGGTATAAGGATAAATGCATACGGATTTACAGAAAACCGCTATTTTGTCGTACTTTTGGGACTTTGGGTAACCAGTATTATGATATATCTGAACCTGGCTGGAAACAGGCGGAACATTGTAATGCCAATTTCTCTGGCAATTATTGCGCTGCTTGCCGTATTTGGTCCCTGGAGCGCTTACTCCGTGTCAAAACTGAGCCAGAACTTACGCTTTGAAAGCATTCTGAACAGAAACTCCATGATTAGGAATAACCTGGTTACCAAACCTGCGGGGGAAATCTCTGAAAATGATAAAAATGAGTTAAGTGAAATACTCCTTTATTTTTCCAACGTACACAGCCTGAAGGATCTGAAACATCTGCCGGCCGATTTCAAGCTGGAGAATACGGAGAACACCTTTGGCTTCCCCTTCCAGCAGAGGGGCTATCAGCCGGAAAACGGATCCTTTTCTTATAATCTGGGTATGATCAATGATGCCATGGATATAAAGGGGTATGATTATTTGCTTGATTTCAGAAACTATTATGAGAATAAGACAATAAAAACCGGAGCCCTGGAAGTAAGATATAATAAACAGGATTCGTCCATAATATTTTTAAACGGCGGAGTGGAGATTTACAAGGAGAACCTTTCCAAATTCGTCAAGCAGATAAATGACAAGTATAAGGGTGTTAACTACAAGGAAACCCGTCTGGAGGATATGACTTTTACAGTACAGGATACTGCTGTTAACATGAAATTCATAATCTATAATGTATATGGCAGAATAGAGACCGGATCTGATAAGATCATACTGGATGGAATCGACTTCATCATTTTTGCAAAGATTAAATAAAGTAGCCGTTAATAAGCGACGATACTGTAATAATGCGTATTTGTAGGATTATGTGAACTTAGCGGGTGATGGGTGGACATGGCTGCAAAGTTATGCATCAGGTTCCGTCATGGGCAGGCTGTAATGTCCTGTCTCA
>VEPD01000026.1 GCA_012027035.1 Ruminiclostridium sp.
CCCACACCACCTTTAAATATTTCGGTTCCTTCGGATTGATTTCGATTTTCTCCCTAATGCGCCGGATATGGACTGCAACAGTGTTTTCCGCACTATAAGCCGGCTCGTTCCACACCTGCTCATAAATCTGGTCTATGGAATAGACTTTGCCTGCGTTTTCACACAAAAGCTTCAGGATCTTGTATTCCACAGGCGTGAGCTTTACCGGCTCGCTGTCGACGGTGGCCTCCTTGCGTTCATCGTCAACCACAAGTCCTCCGCTTTTGTACACGCCTGTTTTCAGTACAAAGCTTCCAAGAGATGTAAAACGTCGAAGCTGCGATCTGACACGGGCTACAAGCTCAAGAGGAGTGAAGGGCTTGGGCATATAATCGTCGGCTCCCATGTTGAGACCGATGACTTTGTCGGTGTCCTCGGATTTGGCTGACAACATGATAATGGGTATATTCCGGCTCTCACGGATTCTTACCGTTGCGTGCATGCCGTCCAGCCCCGGCATCATGATATCCATGAGGATTAGATGGATGTTCTCGCGCTGAATCACGTCCAGCGCCTCTTTTCCGTTATGTGCCTTGAACACCTTGTAACCCTCGTTTTTCAGATATATCTCTATCGCGTCCACAATATCCCGGTCATCGTCGCATACGAGAATATTCATTTACATACACCTCACTGCAGTGATCGTTTTCATTATACCACACCATATCTTACAGGAGGGTTGATATGATTCTTAAGAAATTCTTAAAATTCGGCCGGCTGGACGGGCAGTTGGCGGAATGATATAATGAAACAGGCAGGAGGACAGGATGGAAAATACTAGTTTTACTATAGGACATTCCACACAAGCTGTTGATGATTTTGTCAAGCTTTTGAAAAAGCATAAAATTAAATATCTTATAGACATACGCAGTACTCCTTATAGTAAATTTGCATCACAGTTCAACAGTGAAAACTTGAAGCTTGCTCTGAAAACTTATGATATTATTTACGGGTATATGGGAAATGAGCTTGGCGCGCGATATAAAGATCCATCTTTACTTTTCCCTGACGGAAGAGTTGATTTTAAAAAAGTACGTAGTACGGATAATTTTAAAAAAGGAATTGAGAGGGTTGTCCAGGGGGCCGTGCAGGGCTTCAGGATAGCGCTGATGTGTTCTGAAAAGGATCCGTTTGAATGCCACCGGTTCTGCCTTGTTTCATATGCTTTGGCAGAACAGGGATTGAAAGTCCTCCATATTTTGCAGGATGGATCGCTGATTGCCAATGAAGCGTTGGAAGACAGGCTTTTGGACAAATACAGGCAGGATTACAACCAGGTTAGTTTATTGGAGCCTTTAAAACCCAGAATGGCATTTTTAGAAGAAAGTTATGTAGAGCATAACAACCGTATCGGATATTTATTTGAGGAGGAAGAGGATTATAAATGAGGGTTTACACAATAGGTTTTACCCGAAAATCTGCAAAGCAGTTTTTTGAGCTTTTGAAGCTGCACAAAATTAATAGGCTATTTGATATACGGCTGAACAATTCCTCACAACTGGCGGGCTTCACAAAAGGTGATGATTTGAAGTTTTTTTTGAAGGAAATATGTGATATTGAATATACCCATTTACTTGAATTGACTCCTACAAGGGAAATTCTGGATGGTTATAAAAAGAAAGCTCTGGATTGGGAAGAGTATGAGAAGCTCTATATGGATTTGCTTGAAAGCAGAAGCCTGAATACTGTATCAGATAATATGACGGACGCGGAAGCAGACAGAATATGCCTGCTTTGCAGCGAGGCCACACCTGAAAGATGCCACAGGCGTCTGGCTGCGGAATTTTTAAAGAAAAAGCATCCTGAGAAGCAGATTGAGATAATTCATATTTGATTTATATATGGAATAAATAGAGGAGTCAAAATGTTCTATAAAGATATTATTTGTTTTGCCAATTCAAGAAAGCTGAATGGGCGCTGTGTTGCAGGAAAGGATACAACAGAATACAAATGGGTAAGGCCTCAGTCGCCTCTAAGCAAAACCGGCGAATTGACGCTCCGCGATATTACTTATGAGGACTGGTCGGAAGTCAGGGTGCTTGATATTGTCAGAATACCTTTTGGAAAACCTGCACCAAAGATATTTCAACCTGAGAATTTGGAAATTGCCAGAGGAGTATGGCAAAAAACCGGATCACTGGAAGAGAACATAATAAATGAATTATGTGACTATCCGGATCACATATGGTTATATGGGAATGAAAACGACCGGATTGAACAGGAATATATATCAAGGAACGGCATGGAATCTTCTCTGCTGCTTATAAAACCGGAAGCCGATGTGCTGGTAGTAAATGAAATCGCTTTTAGCAAACAAAAGTTGAAATGCTGCTTTAAGTATAATAATGTCCAATATAGCTTAAGTATTACTGATCCCATATATGAGAAGGAATATAAAAATAAGGCGGCTGGCAGCTACAAATTGCCGTCTCAGGGCATATATCTTTGCATAAGCCTGGGAGAACCTTATAACGGATATTGTTATAAGCTGGTAGCAACGATTATTACAGTTGGAGATTGACTTTTATTTATCCCAGGTTATATTTTTTTATAACTGCTCTTATTGAAAAATAGTCGATTTCATCCGGAAGGGCTTCTTTTATCGGCTTGAGTCTTTCACAGCCTATTTCCTTGATTTTATCAAGAATAACGTTTTCATACCCGCTCTTTATCAGGTCATCCAGGTTGATCCGGTACCCTTCCTGCCAGCAGCGGAGTAGATGATCCTTGGCGGTGGACAGTATAATTTCACGTTCTGCAGCTATATTCTCAATGCTTTTACCCAACTTGTACATTTCAAAGGTTATAAGATGGCTCGCAGCTTTTACAGGGGTGTTGTCTGATTTAAATATTGCCCCGGGAGCCGGCTCAATGTTATTTTCAGCAATATATCTGCCAATAGCCTGGATAAAGGTTTCCCCATACTTTTCAAATTTACGCCTGCCCATACCTTCTATTTCCAGCATGCTCTGACGGTCTGCAGGCAGATGGCGGCACATTTCCAGAAGAGTACTGTCGTGAAATACTATATATGGAGGCAGATTCTCATTGGCGGCAATATCCCTTCTAAGGGCTCTGAGCGACTCGAACAGGGATGAATACGTCTCTTCAGCCTCTTTGGGAGTTTGGAATGCAATCCCGAAAACTTTTTCATTACCCTTCAGAACGGCTGTTGCACGATTTAACAGCCGCAGGACAGGATATTTATCTTTTGTTATATGCAGGTACCCTTCGGTTATAAGATGTTGAATAATATCCGTTATCTGCACGGTCGCAAGGTTGCTCATAATACCGTATGTAGATAATTTGTCAAAGCCTGTTTCTTTAATTCTCTTTGTCCTGGAGCCCTTAAGTACGGCAGCGGTGAATAGTATGCCGAAATTTCCCCCCATTCTTTTTACGCAGGACAATACCTTTTGAGCTTCAATGGTAATATCCACGAGATGGGAATTACCGCAATTCTTGCAATTATCACATGCTGCGGGTACATTTTTCTCTCCGAAATACTCCAGGATGTATTTTCTGAGGCATCGCGGCGTATGGCAATAGGATATCATTTCCTGAAGTTTTTCGTATTCGCCTGCCTTTTCTGCTGTTTCCGGCAGCTTCTCAATCATGAATCTCTGTATGCGCACATCCATGGGCGCATATAAAAGGATGCATTCGGCGTGCAACCCGTCCCTTCCAGCGCGGCCGGCTTCCTGGTAATAGGCTTCTATATTTTTGGGCATGTTGTGATGTATGACAAATCTGATATTGGATTTATCTATTCCCATTCCGAAAGCGTTTGTTGCTACCATTACTTCGTATTTATCATAAATGAAATTTTCCTGAATCCTGTTTCTCTCGGCGGATTCCATACCCGCGTGATATTTACAGATTGAAATCCCTTTCAGGTTTAAAAACTCATGCAGCCGGTCAACCTCTTTTTTTGTCGTGCAATATATTATACCCGTCTGGTCCTTATGGTTTTCTATATATTCCAATATGAAAGTATGTTTATTATCAGGCTTCTCAACGGAGAAATGGAGATTTTCCCGGTTATAGCCGGTTATTACAATTTCGGGTTCCTTCAGGGAAAGCAAATGGACAATATCCTGAACCACCTTTTTTGTAGCTGTTGCCGTGAATGCGGCAACTATGGGACGTTGAGGCAGTTGGTTGATCAATGGAGCTATTGAAAGATAGCTTGGACGGAAATCATGTCCCCATTGTGATATGCAATGAGCTTCATCAACTGTAACAAGAGAGATCGGAACGCTTTTCAGAAAATCTCTAAATTCTTGAGATTCAAGCCTTTCAGGAGCAATATACAAAAGCTTGAATTCGTTATTTGAAGCATGGGTGATTCTTCTCTCCACCTCGTTTTGCTTTAAGGTACTGTTTATAAAAGTTGAGGGTATTCCCAGATCGGTCAGGCTGTCCACCTGATCTTTCATTAAAGCTATCAGAGGTGAAATCACCAGGGTAACTCCCGGAAGCAGCAAGGCCGGAAGCTGATAGCATAATGATTTTCCACCGCCGGTGGGCATTATTCCGAGAACATCGCCATTGCCCATGATGCTGGATATTATATTCTCCTGTCCTTCCTTAAAATCTGTATATCCGAAGTACTCCTGCAGAGTTTTGTATATTAGAGCCTTCATTGAGCCCTCGCAATTAATTATTTACTATTGTAATAATAGCAAAAATCAACACTAATTGCCAGTATTTTTCGATACATTTATTACCAAATATACTTCTAGAATTGCTTTTTTACAGCTTATTTTACAACGATAAGGAAATAGTTGGAGATGGCGAACACAATCAGACTGATGAAGTTGTAAAGGCTGAACTTTAAAATGAAGTTTTTGCCGCCGCTTGGATTTTCCCTTATAAACAGCTTGTAGGATATAACACTGGCCAGCGATGCAATTATTGTACCCATACCTCCGACATTAACCCCTATGAGAAGCTCTTTCCAATTGGATGTAAATCCTGATAGCAGCACAGAGCTTGGGACATTGCTGATAAACTGACTTAGCAGTATCGATGCGAAATAAGTGGATTTCCCGTTATTCAGCGAAGCTTCCATATAATTGTTCAAGGCTGGTATTCCTGAAATATTTCCGATAAAAATGAAAAAGCAAGTAAAGGTAATCAGTAAAAGATAATCTATTTTAAAAATTAGTTTCCGGTTGACTATAAGAGTCACTGCCAAAGTGATGAGGAGCGCGGCCAGATAATGGATCGCTCCGAATACCGACAATATTATGATTATGAAAAGAATAGCCCATACCACAGTTTTAGCCCTGTCTCCCAACTTAACGGTATCCAGTGCGATATCCAGTTTTGAGTTCTGCCTCCTGTGGTTTAGAATCAAAAGCCAGATAAGGCCGGATATTGTGAACAAAGCAACGGGTGCAAAGAATTGCAGAGGTGTGAGCGTGTAAAAGGAATAAATATAAAGGTTCTGGGGGTTGCCCATGGGCGTCAGGCTGCTTCCGATATTGGCTGCCAGGGTCTGAAGAATTATGGTGGAGAGCATATCAATGCGGGACTTTCTGCTTATTATCAGTGTAAGCGGTACAAGAGTGATTAAGGATATGTCATTGGTGATGAGCATGGAAGTGAAAAAACTCAATAATATGAGAGTTAGCGAGACTTTGCGGGTATCAGTGCATCTATTTAAAATATCAACGGCGAATTTATCAAGAAGCATCAGTTCTTCAAATGCTTTTATTACAATCATAAGGTTGAACAGGCAGATTAGAACCCTAAAGTTTATGTAGCTTATTTTCGGCTGGAGGACCAGGCTGCTGGCAACCGCCAGAAAGAAAGAGACTGACAGTACGATGTCCTTTTTAAACAAGGCTATGGGGGAAATCCTTCTAAAGTGTTTTGCATTCAGTAATTGCGTACTCATCATCTTCCTTAATTCTTTTGTCTGTAAATAATCTTTTCTATATTGAATGAACTAATTTTCTTAACGAATGGCTTCGCAAACAGCAGTGCTTCTATGATGTTTACGAAGCCAGGCGTTTAGAAAATTTCATTCAATTAATATAGCTTGCAGCCGGGTTTAATCACTATTCTTAAGCTTGTCCAGAAAAGCCCAGCCGCTTGCTATTGAAGCCATGACACTTTCACTTGCCGGTCCGCCCGGCAGCTTGCGTCCCGAGACACATTTTTCAAGGCTGATTTCACTGTAGACGTCAGTTCCTATTTTATCCGAGAAAGTTTTAAACTCTTGCATTGTCAGCATTTCGACGGCTTTATTGTTTTGGATGCAGTAAAGCACCATTTTACCTATAATCTCATGGGCATTCCTGAAGGGGATGCCTTTTTTAACAAGATAATCGGCCATATCCGTGGCGTTCGTAAAGCCGCCTTGTGCTGCTCTGTGCATGTTTTCCTTCCTGATTTTCATTGTTTCAATCATTTTGGTAAAAACAGGCAGACACATTTTAACCGTATCAACGGCGTCGAATATGGCTTCCTTGTCTTCCTGCATGTCTTTGTTATATGCCAGCGGCAGCGCTTTCATCACCGTCAGCAGGGACTTCAGGCTTCCGTAAACCCTCCCTGTTTTTCCGCGGACAAGCTCGGCTACATCAGGATTCTTTTTCTGCGGCATTATACTGCTTCCGGTGCTGTAGGCGTCATCCATCTCAATGAAGGAGAATTCGCTTGAAGACCACAAGACCAGTTCTTCACACAGCCTGCTGAGATGCATCATGGTTATGGAAAGGCAGGATGCCAGTTCTATGACAAAATCCCTGTCGCTTACACCGTCCAGACTGTTTTCCGTTATTGTGCCGAAACCCAGCTTTTCGGCCACCATATGCCTGTCCAGCGGATACGTTGTCCCTGCCAGCGCTCCTGAGCCGAGGGGCATAACATTTGTCCGCTTGTAACAGTCCTGAAGCCTTTCCACATCCCGCCTGAACATCTGGAAATATGCCATCGTGTGATGTGCCAGCGTGATGGGCTGGGCCCGCTGCAGATGAGTGTAGCCAGGGAGTATGATATCCAGGTTTGACTCGGCAATTACTGTCAGAGTATTGAGAAGCTCCGACAGCATCCGCTTTATTTCAGTGATTTCATGCTTCAGGTACATCCTTATATCAAGAGCTACCTGATCGTTCCTGCTTCTTCCGGTATGGAGCCTTTTCCCTATGTCCCCTATGCGGGATATGAGTATTTGTTCCACATTCATGTGAATGTCTTCAGCATCAGTTTCAAACTCAACAAGTCCCTTTTCGATATCGGTCAATATTTCATTCAGAGTTTTGCAAATGAGCAGGGCGTCTTCCTCGGGGATAATACCGCATTTACCCAGCATTTCCGCATGGGCTATGCTGCCCAGGATGTCTTGCCTGTACATTCTGCTGTCAAAGCTGATGGATGAATTGAAATCGTCCACCGCCTTGTCTGTATTTTTTGCAAACCGTCCACCCCAGAGCTTCATATGTAACACCTCGCTAATAATTTATAGATTTTGCTTATATACTACAGCGAAACAAACATTAATTCATCGGCATTTATGCGCCTTCCGGAAATATCGCGAACGCTTCAACGCGCTATTTCTGGAAGGATAATTAAAATGTTTCGCTGTAGTACTAATTACAGGAAAAGCGTCAGAAACGAGCAGTGCAAGGAAGCCGAGCCTCGAAAAGCGGAGCATATTCATATATATGTGAGCATTTTCGAGGCGATGGCTGACGCAGCAATGCGACGTTTATCACGCTTTTCCCTTGCCTTTCATCATAAGCGATCTCACCTTCAACGGAAGCCCGAACAGGTTTATGAAGCCTTCCGCATCCTTCTGATTATATACTGCATCCCTGCCGAAGGTGGAAAGCTCTTCACTGTAAAGAGAGTATTCCGATTTGGCTCCCGCCGGCATGCAATTGCCCTTGTAAAGTTTCAACCTTACTGTTCCTGTCACTGTCTGCTGAGTATGGTCCACGAAAGCTGAAAGAGATTCCCTGAGAGGAGTATACCACTGGCCGAAGTACACCAGCTCGGCAAATCTCTGGGCGACAATATCCTTGTAGTGCAAGGTATCCCTGTCGAGGCAGAGCAGTTCCAGTTCTCTGTGGGCGGCATATAGAATTGTCCCGCCGGGAGTCTCATATACACCTCTGGATTTCATGCCCACCAGTCTGTTTTCTACCATATCGATAATACCTATGCCGTTTTCAGCGCCTGCCTTGTTCAAAACCTCTATCAGCTTCACAGGTGAATAATCCACTCCGTTTACTTTCGTCGGGATTCCCTGCTCGAAATAAATTTCAACATACGAAGCCTTATCCGGCGCTTTCTCCGGAGAGACCATCAATTTCAGAAGCTTTTCATACTTGGGTTCGTTCCAGGGGTTCTCAAGGTCGGAGCCTTCATGGCTTAAGTGCCAGAGATTCCTGTCCATGCTGTAGTTATCCTTCTTTGAAACAGGTATCGGGATATTTCTGGCTGCGGCGTAATCTATGGCATCTTCTCTGGATTTTATATTCCAGATCCTCCAGGGTGCTATTATTTTCAAATGCGGTGCAAGGGCTTTTACGGTAAGCTCGAAACGCACCTGGTCGTTGCCCTTGCCGGTAGCTCCATGTGAGACTGCGGTAGCGCCTTCCTTTTCCGCTATTTCAACCATTCTCTTTGCGATGATCGGCCTGGCGAACGAGGTACCCAGCAGATACTTGCCTTCATATACCGCTCCGGCCTTAAGTGTGGGATAGATGAAGTCGGTTATGAATTCCTCTTTAAGGTCTTCGATATATATTTTGCTTGCTCCGGTCCTGACGGCTTTTTCCTTCAACGGCTCAAGCTCTTCGCCCTGACCTACATCCGCTGCCATTGCTATGACCTCGCAGTCGTAATTTTCCTTCAGCCAGGGTATGATGATGGAGGTATCCAATCCTCCCGAATATGCAAGTACCACTTTTTCCTTCTGACTCATATCTTTTCCTCCATAACTATGCTAGAATTATTAGTATTATTTTACTCAATTAAAAATGATTATACAATACTATGTATAAATATTCAATAAATTTTATAAATATTCATAGGGCGGTCATCGATGATTATTATGGGAATAGACCCTGGATTTGCAATAACCGGTTATGGTATAGTAAAATATGAAGGGAACAAATTTTCGGTTATGGATTATGGGGCGGTTTTGACAAAAGCGACCACAACGTTTGCAGAAAGGCTTCTGCAATTGGATATGCGTCTGGATGAGCTGATAAAAGCAAACAAGCCTGATGCAATTTCGGTGGAAGAGTTGTTTTTCAATAAAAATATAAAGACGGCAATCATGGCTGCGCATGGAAGAGGTACGGCGCTGGTAGCCGCAGCAAGGTCGGGGGCGAAAGTTTATGAGTATACGCCTCTCCAGGTGAAACAGGCGGTTGTAGGCTATGGAAGGGCGGAAAAATCCCAGATACAGCAGATGGTGAAAGTGATACTCAATCTCTCTGAAATACCGAAGCCGGATGATGTGGCGGATGCTCTGGCAGTAGCCATCTGCCATGGCCATTCCTACAGGATGGGTATGCTGGAAAGCCTGAACGGGAAAAGGTAATCTCCAATCAATACTTAGCGGGGGTAGAGAATGTACGCATATATAAAAGGAACACTTGCTTATAAACACAATGATTACATAGTTGTCGAGGCAAACGGAGTAGGTTATAAAATCAATACTTCTCTGAACACCATAGAATCAACTGGACCTGGTGGATCGGAAGTAAAGGTTTTCACCCACCTGCATGTCCGGGAGGATATATTAAGCCTTTATGGTTTTGTTTCACTAGAGGAGCTTGGTATGTTCGAGCTTCTCATCACCGTATCGGGCGTCGGCCCGAAAGCGGCAATTTCAATGATATCGGCCATTTCGCCTTCCAAGTTCGGCCTTGCGGTGATAACCGACGACGCAAAGACTTTAACAAGAGCTCAGGGAATAGGCAATAAAATGGCTCAAAGGATAATACTGGAATTGAAGGACAAGATAAAAAAAGAGCAGTTGGCGGCAGTTTCCGGCTCGCTGAGGGAGCAACCGGAGTCGGATGCGCGCAGTGGTTCAAAGGCTTCGGAAGCGGTGAGTGCATTGATGGTTCTGGGGTATACGGCTGTAGAGGCGAGCAGGGCTGTTTCGACGGTATATTCCGACGACATGGATATTGAAACCATTATCAAGAGTTCACTAAAGAATATTGTGAGATAAGTGGGGCACGGCTGCCAATCCTAATTACGGAGGAAAAAGTTTATGGAAGAGGAAAGGCTTGTATGCAGTGAGGTCGGTCTGGATGATGTTGATGAATCCAGTCTGAGGCCGAGAAGGTTCAATGAATATATCGGGCAGATAAAAGTGAAGGAAAATCTGTCTGTGTTCATAGAGGCGGCAAAAAGAAGAAAAGAAGCCCTTGACCATGTGCTGCTTTATGGGCCTCCCGGCTTGGGGAAAACTACACTGGCGGGAATAATAGCTTCCGAACTGGGAGTGAACCTGAGAGTCACTTCCGGGCCTGCGATTGAAAAACCCGGCGATCTGGCGGCTATATTGACCAATCTGGGAAGCTTCGACGTACTTTTCATAGATGAGATCCACCGCCTGAACCGGAGTGTCGAGGAAATATTATATCCCGCCATGGAGGATTATGCCCTTGACATTATTATCGGGAAAGGCCCCAGCGCCCGGTCCATCAGACTTGATCTTCCCAAATTCACCCTGATTGGCGCTACTACAAGAGCAGGTCTGCTCACATCGCCACTTAGAGACAGGTTTGGTGTGATAAACAGGTTGGAAATGTATACCCATGATGAGCTTAAGCTGATAGTAAAAAGATCTTCGGGGATTCTAAATATAGAAATAGTTGATGAAGGAGCGGGGGAGATTGCGAGACGCTCCCGCGGGACGCCGAGGATTGCAAACAGACTGCTGAAGCGGGTGAGGGATTTCGCTCAGGTAAAGGCGGAAGGAATTATTGATGTAAGCGTGGCAAAAATGGCCCTCGATGCTCTTGAAATCGATAACATCGGTTTGGACGGCGTGGACAGGAATATGCTTTTAAGCATAATCGATAAGTTTGCCGGCGGTCCCGTAGGGCTTGATACGCTTGCAGCCTGCATAGGGGAAGAAACTGAGACCATTGAAGACGTATATGAGCCTTATCTCTTGCAGCTGGGCTTCGTAAACAAAACGTCCCGGGGCAGGGTGGCTACAAAGCTGGCATATGATCATTTCGGGCTTAAAATGTAAGGGGACACACCTCAGCAAGGAGCAGGCCGATGGGGTCTGAGGAATGTCCCCTTTTGAACATGTAGAAAGGCTATGATAGTAATGAAAGTATTAATGCATATGTGCTGCGCGCCATGCTCCATATATCCGGTGGATTTGCTGCTGGCGGAAGGCTACCTGCTGGAAGGCCTGTTTTTCAACCCCAATATCCATCCCAGAGAAGAGTATGAAAAGCGCAGGGAAAATGTGCGGATATATTCCGATATTAAGAATTTAAAAATAAATTATATAGATGATTTCAGGCAAAAGGATTGGGAAAGCTTCGACGGACAAGACCCGGCCAGATGTGCCATGTGTTACGGCATCAGGATGGAAAAGACGGCTTCATATGCGGCAGCCAACGGGTTCAATGCTTTTACCACTTCACTTCTTGTAAGTCCTTATCAAAAACATGATCTGATCAGGGAACTCGGAGAAAAATATTCAGAACAATATGGCATTAAATTTCTTTACCTGGATTTCCGGCCGGGCTTCAGACAGGGACAACAGCAGGCCAGAGAGCTTGGACTTTACAGGCAGAAATACTGCGGCTGTATAAAATCTAATCACATTACATATAAAAATTTATAAAAAAAGCCGGTGGGATTTATATATTCTACTGATTTTTTTTGTACCGGGCTTGTGATACCATTAATATGCGGGAAATAATAAATGCCTTCAATGTTGTCCATAATATGGGGAGGGGACATACCGGAAACGCAGAAAACAGAAGCCGGACGCCGGAAATCAGAGTAAGGTTTTTGTGTTCGCTTTGATAAATGATAATCATATATCTGGTCACTGTTTTCCAGTCTCTGATCTTTGCAGTTTTGGGATGCCCCATCTTAAATTTGTAATTGATATTATGGAGGATAACATGAAAAGATGTTTGGCATTACTGACAACAATAGCCATTCTGATGCTTTCAGCAGGTTGTGCTCTTCCGGCAGGTAAGGGTGGGGTGATACCGGGTGATACAAATGGTATTGATGAAGCGGGAAATACTGAGGCGCCGGTAGAATCCGGCAGTGACAAAACAACCGGCTCAGACGGCGGCGATAAGGAAAACAAAACCGATATTTCGGAAAATGCTTTAATGACGCCTGTTACATTGTATTATCAGGATGTCGACGGGTATCTGATTCCAATGACAAGGTGGGTGGATAAGCAGCCTGGAATTGCCAGGACGGCTGTGAACGGCTTGATCGACAGCGCAATAACCCGGGAAGAACTGCAGTATTATGGTGTCTATCCTGTACTGCCGGTAAATACGGAAGTGCTTGGTATCAATATCAAGGATGGAATAGCGGTTGTAGATTTTAACGGCAGGCTGCTGGAATACGGCGATGAGGATATTGAAAGAAGAATAGTTTCATCATTGGTATATACCCTGACAGAGTTTCCCACTATCAGCAGCGTAAAGTTCAAGTTAAACGGGAATGACCTCAAAGTAATGAAGTACGGTATGGACGTTTCGGGACTGCTCAGCAGAAGCAATATACCCATAAACAGCAAGCTGGAGAAAGGTTCCGGAAAAGCTGAGATTTTTTATTTAAAACAGTCAAATGAAGGTTTTACATATCTTTTGCCTGTTTCAATAAAAATAAAGGAAAATGAGGAAATAACGCCGGAATTACTCATAAGGCAGCTGCTCATGGAGAAGACGGATGAAAATCTGATTTCTGAAATACCTGCGGGGGTGGAGCTTCTCAGCTGCACAAGTAAAAATGGAGTAATAATGATGGATTTTAATGGTAAGTTTCTTGATTATGGAGGAAACACCCGTGAGGAAGGCTTGCTGAATCAATTGACATATACAGTCAGGCAAAGTATAGGAATCAGTAAAGTAAAAATAACCATTGACGGGGAAGCGGCCCAATTGCCGGAAGGAACCTACATATCTTCAGGAATTGCCATTCCCAGAACAATTAACGATGTAATTGACAGATGACGGACACTTATATTACTTAAGAGGTATTGAAGCGGCAACATTTTGTTATGGAATTTAAGGAATGCTTGAAAGGCGAGCTGAGATGAGAAACCAGGGGGAGAAATGCAGGGATGAAGAGGTTTGTTGCAGCAACCGGGAATAAGGGCAAACTCAAGGAAATAAAGGAGATATTGGCTGCTTTCCCATGGGATGTGGTATCGATGAAGGAAGCCGGAATACACGATGAGATAGAGGAAACAGGTAAAACTTTTGAAGAAAACGCAATAATCAAAGCGAGATTTATTGCCGGAATTACCAGGGATATGGTTATGGCGGATGATTCAGGTCTTGAAGTTGATTATCTCAATGGAGAGCCTGGTATTTTCTCATCCAGATTTGCCGGTAATGGCGCCAGTGACGAGGATAAAAACAATAAGCTTTTAATGCTGCTGCAGGGCGTACCATTTGAGAAAAGGACCGCCAGATTCGGTTGTGCCGTTGCTGTGGTTTTTCCCGACGGCAGAAGCTTTACCGTGAGAGGAACATGTGAAGGGTATATTGGGGAAAAACCGGTGGGAGTCAACGGTTTCGGTTATGACCCGCTTTTTTATGTTCCCGGATATAATACGACAATAGCTGAAATGGATACATTAACTAAAAACAATATCAGTCATAGAGGGAAAGCATTGAGGATGATGGTTGAAGAGATGAAAAACAGAAATATGGGCGAGATTTAACTGCAACAGTTTGTGACGGAGAAGTCGGGGGTTATATGAAGATTCTGGTTTTAAGCGATACTCATGGCGATATCAATAAGGCTGAAGAAGCTATAAGAAATAACAGGGAAGTAAGTCTTATCATTCATCTCGGCGATTATTTCAGGGATGCACAGAAGCTATCCGCCCTTTTTCCCGAGATTCCCATAGAATATATTTATGGAAACAGCGACTTTATGATTGATGACGTGCCTGCCGAGAAAATGCTGGAGGTAGACGGGAAGCGGATATTCATCACCCATGGCCACAGGTATTCGGTAAAATGGGACTATGACAAGCTTTATAGGAAAGCAGAGGAAATGAATGTCGATCTGCTGCTGTTTGGCCATACGCATGTTGCCGACCTTATCGAAAAGGGAGGATATTGTGTTTTGAATCCCGGCAGTACCAGTAACCCGAGGGATGATTCAAACGAATCCTATGCGATCATAGAAATAGATAATGGCAAGGTAGCACCCAGGTTGTGCTTCTTTTAGGAGCACTGAAAATATTACTTCCCATTTTTCTGAAAATGCCGGCCGCAATGGACTGTGTTTTCAGAAAGATATATGGGAAGTTATATTTTCACCAGTGCTTAAGGCTCTCCCTTCAGGAAAACCGACTTTGGGCTTCATGTCATACGAAGCTGATTTGCCGGAAAATTTGCCAGATATTTGCAGCAAAATGTAGTGCAGTCGGGATTGACAAACACAGGAGCCCATTGTATAATATTCAAGCAGGTAAGCGCGCGGGTGTAGTTCAATGGTAGAACATCAGCCTTCCAAGCTGATTGCGTGGGTCCGATTCCCATCACCCGCTCCAAAAAGGCAGATATTAGTACACAGAAACCGGACACTGGGAAAATGTAATTTTAGTATCTGGTAGTTGGTATCCGGTATCTGGTTTTTAGTTTTTGCAGCATGTGTGCCCATAGCTCAGCTGGATAGAGCAACGGATTTCTAATCCGTTGGCCGGGGGTTCGAATCCCTCTGGGCACGCCAAAATCCTTGAAATTGCTAGGTTTCAGGGTTTTTTTTGTTTTCATTACAAGGCATTTATGCTTTTCAGGGTGATTATTTATGATAAAAGATAACCATGTCGCAGCTAGTAGAGAGTTTTCAGCTATATGTAAAATTTTAGAGAGAGAGTATGGCAGCCCTGACCCTCTTAAACCTCCATTGGGTAATTTGCTGGAACCCATGGATGAGCTTGTTTATATATTATTGACAACAATGACCGAATTTGGTGCCATTGATGTCTTTAATAAATTAAAAGTCCACTATGCTTCATGGGGAGAAATACTGGAAAAGTCCCCTGAAGTCCTTTATTACTTCTTACGGCCTCTCGGTTTATCCAAACAAAAAGGAGACAGACTCATTTCTATTTTAAAAGAGATTTTTTCAACATTTGGGTATGTCGCTTTAAAGCAGTTAAAAGAAATACCTGAAGAAGAAATGGAAGTCTTTTTATGCTCGCTTCCAGGTATAGGCAAAAAAACAGCACGATGTATCATGATGTATAGCCTTGATAAGAAGGTCTTTCCTGTCGACACTCATGTTCTGCGATTATGTAAGAGGATGGGGCTGCTGGAATCGTCAGTATCCTGGCAAAAAGCACATGACATATTGCAGAATGCAGTATTACCAATGGATAGATATTCCCTGCATGTAAACCTTGTCCTCCACGGAAGAAAAATATGCAAGGCCAAAAAACCGGTATGCCAGGAGTGTAGATTAGCACTTTCATGTAAGTCGTGTTTTTTCGGATAAATATTTAGCCTTATTCTGTTTTATTTATAAACATAATTCTCATTTCCATAAAGTTAATATATAATATACACGTAAAGGCAGATAGCATATATAAATATCTACCATTATGTTACATTTATACATTTTATATTACAGTTAAAAAAGCCTTTACATATGATGGGAAACGATATATAATAAAAATCAAACATGTGTTCGGGGGCAAGAGAGGACATGGCTGTACTTTATTTAAAAAAATACAAAGAGTCCTATGATGGTAGGCAAGTTATTTCTTTGTTTTCAGGAGCAATGGGGCTGGACATAGGTTTGACAAAAGCAGGATTGAATATTTCGCTTGGACAGGATATTGATAAATCATGTGCTGACACAATTATCGCCAATGGACATAATGTCATTTGCGGAGATATAACGCAAATTGATTCAGGCACTTTACTTAAGAGAGCAGGACTTCAACGTGGAGAAGCTTTCCTGGTTTGTGGAGGTCCGCCTTGTCAGCCATTTTCTACAGCAGGGAAACGTCTTGGTATTAATGACCCTCGAGGCAGTCTGTTCATGGATTTCAAAAGAATGATCGACGACATCAGGCCTCGTTTTTTCATAATGGAAAATGTGAAAGGTCTATTATCAGCCTCCTTAAGACATGTACCTATTTCTGAAAGGGACAAGTCTTACAAACCATCATTTGAAGAATTGCCGGGTTCTGTTTTTCAAGTGGTTCGTGAACAGCTAGAGAGTATAGGTTATAAGGTTATATATGGACTTCTGGATGCAGTAAATTATGGAGTACCCCAATTCCGTGAAAGACTAGTAATTCTAGGAAGTAGAGATGGGGAAGACATTTTTTTGCCTATGCCTACACATTTTCAATTACATCAGGACAAAGATTATAAGTGGCAGATATTGAGAGATGCAATAGGTGATATTGAAGTTAATCCCGGTCCATGCGCCAAATTTAGTCAGGAAAGAATAAAACTTTTAAATTTAATACCTGAAGGTGGAAACTGGCGAAACTTACCTTCAAATTTGGTAAAGAGTGCCATGGGAGGCGCATTTGAATCGGGAGGTGGAAAAGTCGGGTTTTTTAGAAGATTATCCTATGAACAGCCAAGCCCGACTCTTGTAACTTCTCCGGTACAGAAAGCATCAATGTTGTGTCATCCTAGACAAACGAGACCTCTAAGTGTTAGAGAATATGCACGAATTCAGCAGTTTGATGACAATTGGATATTTAAAGGCACATTAAGTTCAATTTATAAGCAAATTGGAAATGCAGTCCCTGTCGGACTGGGGAAAGCAATAGGTCAGGCTTTACTGGCAACTGCAAACGGCAATAGTATGGTTAATACAAAGCGGTTTAGGGGGACAGACATCCATAATAGGATTCAAAATGCACTAATAGCTTCAGATTTTGAATAAACGGAGGTAAGGAAATGATAGGACTTAGGGAAGTTAATGATGATCAACTGATTAAGCTTATAGCAAAATGTATTGGCAACTTCTATGGGAAAATTACATCAAGTCTAGATAATCTTAAGTTGAATAGTGTTCTTCTTCGCAAGAACCCATATCTATTTAGGATGAAAGCAATTCAAGATGCATCGGAAATAGTTGATAGTCTTTTATCTGCATATGTATCCTCTTCTGAGGAGACTATTTTTGGTAATGTATTTTTTGAACCTATAGCAACCTTTGCATCCGGTGGTAATAAAGCTTTGGCAGAAGGTATTGATGTTATGATGGAAACAGAAGATACAATATATGCTATCGCTGTAAAATCAGGGACGAATGTTTTTAATTCTTCAAGCAGAAAGAAGCAGGAACAGAACTTCAATGCTGCCAAGAAGCTGGCAGATCAAATTAAGAAAAGATATGTCCCAATTATAGGATATGGGTACGGCAAAAAAACTCAGTCGGATAAAGGTATACCTAAAATATACATGGAATTAGCCGGACAAGAATTCTGGGAAGAGTTAACCGGTGATGATAAATTCTATTTGAAACTAGTTAATTATATGCAAGATGCTCCGGAAAAATATATCCAGTCTTTCAGAGATGCATATACCCGCGCGCTAAACAGATTTGTCATGAAGTTTACGGCTGAATTCTGTAAAAAGGATGGATCAATTGATTGGGAAAAGTTGGTGGCATATAACAGCTCTAAAAAGGTTGTAAGTTATTCGGAAGATGGAGAAGCCACAGACAACAATAAGTCATCTAAAAAAGGTAAGAAGATAAAGAAATAATAATTTTTTACACAATTTTGCATGTAAAAGATAAATTCTTCAGTAACTTGCAGGAGTGTGACTTAGCTTGTTTTATAGAAGCAACGGATTTCTAATCCGTTGGCCGGGGATTTGAGTCTATTAGGGAAAGCCAACATAAGGTGACTAACCTGTTTTCCAAGAAATGGCTTGGAATCATCGGCATATTATGTTGTCAACCAGGAACAAATGACTATTTTTAATATGTTTCGTGAAGAGTAAGATTTGAAAACTCTCATCGGCCCTTTTAGAGCTAGCCTCATTAAGTTAGGCCTTCGGCGTAGGAAGGTTAAATGTTGAAACTATTGGGGAGGTAGCCTTGAACCGCAAAAGTGATTAAAGGATACTGAAAGTGCCAGCCTGCCTTGGGGAGTGCACCGTAGGAATGTAAAAACACAGGATACACCCGTAGAAGCGCTGGAGGATATGGTATCGGACAGGGGTTCGGCTCAAAAAGAATCGCCCTGTCTGGTGACAGCAGGTGAAACCCAGCTTTATCGGTGAAACCGCAGCACTGAAAGGTGGCGGCAATACCGAGAGGTATGCGGAGAAATCCTGCAGCCTTGTGTCGATTCATAGGCACCGTGCAGGTGCACTAGGATGGATGTACTGGCTTTGTTGCAAAACTCACATGTATGATTTGAGGATTATATTTGAGCATTATATTTGAAATTAACCTACAGAAACTATAATGACATTGCACATGTAGGTTAAATGTGTTATAATATAAAACAAGGAGGTGGATGTGATGGTGCATAAAGAATTGTATAACCAATATGTTAAATTGCTGTCTGAAAAGATAAAAAAGACAAAAAATATAAGCGTAATTGCAGAAGGCTATATTTCTGAAAAAAACATATTAAATAAAAAATACTACTATCTACAAAAGCGTATCGGCGGAAAACTGAAAAGCGAATACATTAAAGCTGATGAACTTGAGAGCATACGCAGACAGCTTGCAAAAAGAACCAAGCTTACAGCAAAAATTGCTGAACTCAATGATAGTCTTTCAAAAATAGAGGCGGCTTCTTTTATATTGAGTGAGGACCTTCATCACAGAATCCTTCTCTTAAAGCGCTCGGCGGAGATGGATATGCTTTCTACGGAAAATCGGAAAAAGGTATTGAACTTTACCGATGCAATGACTGCGCTTGAAGGCTTGCCGGTAAGTAAAGAAACCCGCAGTTCTCTTGAACAGTGGGCAGAAGGTAAGCAAAACTTTCTGGAAGGTTACATGCAAACGCTCACCAAATATAATATGAATGAGGTATAACATGAGAGATCCATATTTGTATGAAGATGTACCTGTTCTCAAAAACAAAGGCGGTATCAAAGATGCTGAAATGCTTAAAAAGGCTGAGGGAGATATTACACTGTATTCAATGAGTATAGTGTATGGAACGAAATTCAGCAAGTTAGATGCTGCTACTCTTTGTGAGATACACAGAATCATTTTTGGTGATATTTATGAGTTTGCAGGAACATTCAGAACGATTCAGATGACAAAGCCTGAAATCGTTTTGGGAGGAGATACTGTAAGATACAGCAATCCGGACGATATCAAAAGGGAGCTCAACTCCGTTTTTAAGGAAATCGTAAAGCTGAAATCTGTTAAGAATAAAAAGGAGATCCTTTTTCGGCTTGTAAGAATAACAGCATCCATTTGGCAGATCCATCCGTTTCGGGAGGGTAATACCAGAGCAGTTATATCCTTTTCGGTATTACTTGCAGCAAGTCACGGGATAGAGCTTAATTATGAAATATTCAAGAAACATGCGGCTTATGTAAGAAATGCATTGGTTTGGTGCTGTCAGGGAATATACTCAAAATTTGAATATCTGGAAAAAATTTATTATGATGCTGCGGGCATGCTTGAAACTCTCGATAATCTCAAAAATAAGACCGAAATAAAAGATTATACGGTGGTTAACGGTTATTATGTTGCCGATTACAAGGAAATACCTCATGAGTATGATGACAATCCGAAGTGAATAAAGGTATGGCCATTTGTATTATAAAATATACTGAGATTAAACTTTGGCATCTTTTTTTACCTAACTTTCCATGTTCTCGGCAATAGGCGATGTGTTAACGGATGCAATCGGCAATATAATAAAAATTGCACCGGATATAATAAGTGGAGAGGAACGTAGTTTTCTGAAAGTTCACAATCACAGAAAATCGGCAACAGATGAAGGCGACGCCATTATTGTGAAGGAAATAGCAACCAGGAAGACGTACTGTACAAAAAAACAAAGGCTCTTCAAATAAGTAATACGGCACCCTATTCACTCTTAAAAATACACTGTTGGACAACGTATAGGGTTAATTTTTTGAACAGCAATCAAAAATCAGAATGCATATATATCAAAGAAGCTGAGTTGCTTAAACACAGAGGCTTGCCTGCGCGCAAAAGCCTTTTCTGTCACAAGGGCTCCTGCGGGAAGATCGGCAAGGAAGGGTGACGGAGCACGGGAGGTCAGCAGGACGAGTTCATCCTGCGCCCTTGTCACGCCTACATAAAAAAGCCGTCTCTCCTCATCCGCATTACAGCTGCCGCTCCGGTTCCTGAAAGGTATCAGTTCTTCCGTTACTCCGCACAGGAAGACGACAGGAAATTCAAGACCCTTTGCTCCATGCAGGGTCATGAGCGAGACTGAATCCGGAGAATATTTTTTTCCTCCGCTTCTTACCAGATCGCTTTCCTTACCGAGTACAAGGTTATGAAGAAAGGCCGGCATTTTATCATAGGTAACTGCTGTATTAAAAAGCATTTCCATGCACCTGGAATTCAAAAGGCCGCTGTCGTTCATCCATGATTCAATCAGTTTCCACGGTTTCTCCTTGCGGACGGGAGATTCGTATTTCCGGAGCAGCTCCATGAATGCTTGAAGGTGGGCGGAGACAGAAGGCGGCTTAGGTTTTTTTAGAATACCGTCAAGAGCTGACAGGCTTTTCCCGGCTGCAGCGTAGTTCTCAAGAATTTCTTGCACAAGATCCGCCTGATAGAGGTTCGTAAGCTTCAGGCAAGTCCGTAAAGAGATAAGATCCTCCGGATTGAGCAAAAACCGGAAAAATGCAATGGTTCTGCGGATCTCCGGTTCAGAAAGAAACTCATCCTTCCCGGCGACTATATAGGGTATACCTTCTTTCTGCAGACACTGCTCCAGAATGTCGGCCTGGCGGTTGGTACGATACAGTACAGAGATATCGGAAAAGCCCCTTGAAGGCCGTGGGGCAGATTTTTCTCCGCTTAAAGCAGGCAATACCTGCGCATCAAGCATATCAATGCCGCCCACCATGCGGTTGATCTCTTTGGCAACGAACAGTGCTTCCGAAAAAGCATCCTCCGTCTCAAGAAGACGTACTTTTAAGCCGCTTTCCCTTTCTGCTTCCAGGGTTAGGGCATGTCCCCGCACAGTTTTCTTAGAAATGGAAGCTTTGGCACAGTGGATGATTTCAGGTGTTGAACGGTAATTCCGGGTAAGATTAACCTGACGTACATGGGGATAGTCTTCAAAAAACTGTTCAAAACAGCGTGGGTCTGACCCTCTGAAGCCGTATATTGACTGGTCGGGATTGCCTATGATAAATATTCCGGCGCTGTTTCTGCTCCACTCTTTGAACAGCTGGTATTGGATTGGGTTAATATCCTGAAATTCATCTACCAGGGGATGGGAGAAAGAGTCCAAAAGGTTTTTGTACCATGTATCGCCCGGTCCCCTTAGTTTAAACAATTCAAGGACATCCAGGAGAATATCGTCGTAGTCCAAAACGCCGTATTGTTTGAGCTGCGCATTGTATAAATCATATACTCCGGGCGGAACCTTCGTGCTTTCCTCCGAAGACGGGGAGCCGTTTTTTGTCAAAGAGATGCCTCTCAGGACATCCCGGGGAGGATTTTTTACACAAAGACTGTTTAAAATATCCTTGACGATGGAAAGCGCATCCGCTTCGTCAATGATCGGCATGTTATTTTTACCGTTTTGTTTTAACAGGATTTGCAGGCATATGGAGTGGAAAGTACCAATTGTGATGGCCTTTGCAGCACTTTTATTTCCAAAATGCTTTTCAAGGCGGGCTCGCATTTCGCCTGCCGCCTTGTTTGTAAAGGTGACAGCCGTTATTCCGGAAGGAGGCACACCGCATTCTTCTATAAGATAGGCGATACGGCTGACAAGCGTCTTTGTCTTGCCCGTTCCGGGCCCGGCTATGACAGCAATGGCGGGCTCATTGGCGGAAACGGCTTCCCACTGTCCCGGTTTAATCCATAAGGCATATCTTCAATCAATTTTTGGGCAATGCCCGCAGCTTTGTCCTGCAGGCGGCTGTCTTCTAAAGGCGGAACCGGAGCGGCTTTATGCGCCGGAGCTTTTTGAGTCCACGCCGGTTTGGAAGCGAATTGCTTTTGATCCTCTTGGCCGGTAAAAAGATAGGATTGGCCGGAAAGCAAGTTAATTTCGTTTTTGTCCATGATTTTGATTTTGCCGTATTCTCCGTCATACCCGGGTTGGATTTCCACTTTGCCATGGCGCAGCCTGCGGATGCCTTCGGCAATGAGGACTCCCGCCTTATACTCAATATCATTGAGAGGCGCCTCCCGGAGGATGAAAAGCTCAGGTCCCAGGTTACGTATCAGATTGCCGTATTTCTCTTTTACTTTTATGCTTGAAGGGGTAAGCCCCAGTGAAGAGGCAACAACTTCGTGAAGGGGGATAAGGCTTTCAAAGTGCTTTGCCCACGGCGGGACAAAGCCTTCGCTGCGATCCGCCAAAGCCTCCACACGGTGCAGCACTCCGACGGTGATCCAGCCGCCGCATACAGGACATATACCTGAGGCGGCTTTGGTATCCGTAGGCTTCATGCACACCTTGCAGGTCCTGTGCCCGTCATAGTGGTATTTTCCTTCCTCGGGGAAAAATTCGATGGTGCCGTAAAATTCCCTGGTATCCCGGTTTTGAAGCGCCCGTGCTACGTGCGGATAAGAAAGGGTGGTGTCAAAAAGGCTGGCTTCCCTTGCAAGATTGGCCGGAGAATGGGCATCGGAGTTTGAGACCAGAGTGAACCCGTCCAGTGCGGAAAGGCGCCAGTTCATGGACGGGTCGGAGGAGAGCCCTGTTTCAAGGGCATAAATATGGCCTGTTAAATCCTCAAAGCATTCCGTAATATCGTCAAACCCTGAATAGGCTCCAAACAGGGAAAAATGGGGAGTCCAAATATGAGCCGGGATGAATATGGCCTCCGGGCACACATCAAGAGTAATTTTCAGCAGGTCTTTGCTGTCAAGGCCCAGAATTGGCCTGCCGTCGGAATGCAGATTGCCTATGGCTTCAAGACGATGCGACAGGACTTCCGCGTCTTCAAGAGAGGGAAGAAGGATCAGGTTATGGACCTTCCGTACTTTTCCGTTCTTTTTATATATACAACTGATTTCACTGGAAAGGATAAAGCGGGGCTTGAAATTCGTATTTGCTATATCATCTTCCTTGCGAAACTCTTTTTTAAGTGTATAGAGTCCATCTTCCGAAGGGATAAGCTTCTCCTTCAGTTCCTCACGCCAGGCCGGATGGGTGAAATCTCCAATACCGATCAGATCAAGACCTTTCCGCCGCGCCCATAAGTCGAGAAACTCGGGTATGCATTCCTTACTTGTCGCTCTGGAGTATTTCGAATGAATATGTAAATCGGCAATAAACATATATATACCTGCATTTTTTTATTAGTTTTCACTCATTATACTATAAAATTTCCTTTATTTAAAGCCGGAGGCTTTTGGAGCAATACATCCCATTGTCCGGCATCTTTTATTGCCCAAGTGCAAAAATTGAATAATATCCTGTTTATAGATTAGATTAGACAGACTCTTCAGGAGGATTGTCAGCATACCATATAGTAGAAGTATTGCAACTGGGAGAATTTCAATGATAAAAGTATTTATCGATCCGGGCCATGGTGGAAAGGACCGCGCCAACAGGGGACCAACCGGATATATAGAGGCAGACGGAGTACTTGATATCTCACTTCTGCTGGAGAAAGAGTTACTGTCAACCGGCGCCTTTCAAGTAGGATTATCCAGACGCACGGATATAACGCTGGGACTGTCTGAACGTGGCCGGGCTGCTGCAGAGTTTGGGGCTCAGTTGTTTATATCCGAGCATACAAATGCCGCGGGAATGGTACCGAATACAACTGTACGCGGGACTACCGTATATGAATCTGTCGACCTTAAGGATGAAGCATTAGGCGCTCAAATGTCAAAATCGATTGCTGCAGCTTTGGGAATACCTGACCGCGGCTGCCATCAAAGAGAAAGCGTGAATTATCCGGGGGAAGATTATTACACTGTAATCGATACCGCCCAGGATGCCGGTGTCCCTCATGTGCTGCTAATTGAATCCGCGTTCCACGATAATGCAGATGATGAAGCGCTTTTGAAAAGCGAAGCCGGCCTGTTGAAAATTGCACGGGCTCAGGCGGCTGTGATATGCGGTTTTTTTGGAGTGAAGTACCCTGCAAACAAAGGTATGACTGTCGCAGAAGCAATTGATATTTGGGCGGCAGCAGGTGTGATCCTGGATCCGGACGGGATGAAAAAAGACTTTGAGACAGGCGTTTTCAGACCGGATAGGTATTCAGCTTTTTTAATCAAATCAGCATCGTTTATAACAAATAATAAAGCGTGATTACGGAAGTATATCACAAAAAATACAAAAGGTGCATTTTTATCCCAGCTCTCTTAAAAATAAAAGCACCGACGGAATTATAACTGCCGCCAGGGCTAGAAGGATTACCCCTATTGCCCCTAATTTGTTTTTTCTGCTCCAATTGTACTTTGCATAACTTAAAGGATTGACAGCTGTTAAAAGTAATAAAAAAATAAATAAATATTTCATTATTTTTCACCATTTGAATGCTGAATGGGATTTGTTTTCAACATGGTACCCGTCCGCCTGATGATAAATTTAACTTCGGTGGTTACCTCTGTATCTTTGAATCTTCCCAACCAATTATATTTCTCCCACTCCTGAATGGTTAAAAAATGCATAACTACTTTTTCACCGAAACCAAATGCATCAACATTGAGGTTTTTACATTTACTGATAGTTCTGTCGAGTATACCCTTGACATATTCTCTGAATGCATTTTCCAAAACAGGTTTCAGCTTTACACTTTCATATTCGGTAGAACTTTGAGTATTCTGTATATTTCCTTCGAGAAATATTTTTACATTGATAACCGGTTTTCCTTCGATAAAAGTAGCCTTTATACCCGGTTTCTTTTGCTGCGAGGCATTAATAGTGATTCTCAGCTTTTTATCCTTTGGGTCGGTCATTGCAATAGAACCTCGGTTGAATTCACCTCTTACCATCAACATGGCACGTGTTTCATCACCATTTAAAGCACCCACCATCTTATCTCCTTCGAACAGTGCTGTACCAAAGAATTCAAATTTATTTCCTCCTGACCGTGGAAGCTCTCCCGCATAATAATCACCTTCGGACTTGAAAATTTCCGGTGGAGCGCCGCTTGCCTCATAATTTGAAAAATCGTTAATAGCGGTAAGCGGAACAACAGGCGTCCTGTAGGCAGTCTTCAAATCCGATATAAAATTATGATAGTTAGTACTGATTGTCAAACCATCATCCTTATTAGAAATTTTCATGAAACCGTCCTGTGCTTTTGAAATGGCTCCTGTCAGTACCGGGTTGAACTCCTCAATATAATCACTGGCTTTGCCTCTTACAATAATGATATACATACTATGTCTTATCTGCCTGCTCCTGATCATACCGTTGATAAACCTTTCTACGCCTTCTCTGGCCAACTCCTCTGAAATTAACAGATAATTGGCATGCATATAATTCAGTTTTCTGGAAAAGGATGTTTCTGCCATATCCACTCCGGAATGAAAAGTTGGGGCGTCTAAGGAAATTATGGTAAAATGTCCGGCCGATTGGGATTCCGTTCCACCGCTGCTGCCTCCGCCGCCTCCGTCACGTTTCAAAGATGGTATCTGGAATGTAAAACGCAAAACATTCGATACACCTTTATCCACGCCGATGGTATATACATATGCCCATTCATCAATTTCCCTGCCATCGTAACAAGCCGTCAGCAAGCATATAATGAAAACACACATCAGGGCAATTGACACGGATTTATGCATTGATATTCCCCCCCTTCTTTTTTCGCAATTTTGCTGTGATCAACGCTATCAGGGGTAAAATGTAAAACAGGAATATGGGGTATGTTCTTAGCAATTCAATGTATTCAGTAATAACGCTCGGTAAATCCCTCGGAATCATTGTTATTGTAAATAGAAGAACAGCCATTGGTATGATAACCGGTCTTTTGTCTTGCAACCTGAAGGTTTTGCAGTAGCTGGTCACAGCACAATAAAATACTACAGAGCTGGAGATAATTGTAATAATTATCCATAAGAATAAAAATGCCGGGTCCAGCCTTTGAAAAAAGGTGCCGTATTTTATCAATGTCGCCAGGGTATACAATGGATTGGTTTGCTCCTGAAACACATTGTACGGAAATATCAGAGACATACAGAGAATACCGGCGGATACAAGTAACCCTGACAGGACAAGAGATATATACCCTGCTTTCTTTAGGTGCTTTGCTCCCTGCAGCGCACCTGCAAAGACTGTAAGCACAATAACCTCACTGTAAGCGGAGCTTCTTGTCAGGCCCTCCATTAAGGTCTTGCCGACGCCGTAACCCAAAATCGGGAAAAGATACGGGAGCCTAAAATTCTGTGCTGAAAGGATAAGCAGTATGAGATACCCGAACAGTAAAAAATACGCCACCAGCTTGGCAGCCCTTGCAATTGTTTCAAGTCCCAGGAAAACTGACACTGTGACAAGTATAACCATCGTGCCATTCAAAATGCTTATCGGGGTATATGGAAATATGAAAGTCTTCAATGCTTCATAAAACTCTCTTAAAAGTATGCCGCTTGCGGCGAGAAAAGATGTTGCGTAAATATATGAAAAAAAAACCCCGATTGATCGCCCGAAAGTAATATGGAATATCTCTATTATGTCTTTTTCAGGAAAACGTTTTAACAGTAAATAGATAAAGGTAAAAAAAACGATAGCTGTAATATCGGATACCAATGACATATACCAACCGGCGGTTCCAACAAATTGCTGCACAACAGTGGGGGCAGTGAAAAACACCCTGTTGCTGGTAGAAATGACTACAAGGCAAATGGCCTCCTGCACACCGATTTTACCCTCTTTTATCACGTTTTGTCCTCCTTGCCTTTTTTGTCCTGATCATCCTCTGAAATCCACAGTTTTTGATTGTTTCCCTGTCGCTTTCTGTTATATGCGTTCATATAGTCAGGACGGTTTTTTTGTGACCATATGGGGTGCCGGTAAATCACATCAGGATTTACATTTGTTTTTGGAGCAACCGGTGACAGGAAAGGAACTCCGAAGGATTTCATGCTGCAAGCAAAATACGCCAGCAGCATAGCCATTAACGATATACCGTAGAATCCTAAAACAGCGCCTGCAAATATAAAAAGAAACCTTTCTATCCTGACGGCAATTGCCAGTGTGTAATTGGGTATTGCAAAGCTGCCCAACCCTGTGATTGAAACAACAATTACCAGTAAAGGGCTTACCAATCCGGCTGCCACAGCCGCCTGCCCCAATATCAAAGCGCCTACGATACCCAGGGTCTGCCCTATTATGCTAGGCACCCGTATTCCCCCTTCTCGTATAAGCTCGAAAGATATTTCCATCATCATGACTTCCAAAATCGTCGGAAAAGGTACCAGTTCCTTTGCCCCTGCGATAAAAATCAAAAGCTCAGTCGGGATCATCTCGGTATGAAACAGAGTTAAAGCTACATACATCCCAGGCAAAAAGGTAGCGCAAAAAAGCCCGAGCAGTCTTATATACCTTAAAAAATTACTGGCCGGCCAGCGGACAAAAGAATCTTCCGAAGTATGAAACAAACGGAAAAAAGTAACCGGGACTGCTAATGCAAATGGAGCACCCTCTGCAATAATGACAACCTGTCCTTCCATGATAAAGGAAGCTGTCCTGTCCGGCCTTTCCGTATCTATAACCTGTGGAAACAGCATGAATGGATTATCTTCTATAAACTGTTCCACCATGCCGTCACCCAAAACAAAATCCGAATCGATCTTTTTTATCCTTTTCTTTACCTCCTGTATTACTTTAGTATTCGCGATCCCCTCCAGGTACATGACAGCACAGTTTGAATGATTCGTATTTCCAATGGGAAGCATTTCAGTTACCAGGTTTTCGTTTTTGATAATCTTCCTTACCAATGTCACATTTGTGCGAAGGTTTTCCGTAAAACCTTCCTGTGAGCCTTTTACCACAGTTTCAGTGATAGGCTTGCCTACATTTCTCTTTTCAAACCCCCTGGTTTCCATAAGGATGCACTCGCCGCATCCTTCTACAAATAAAGCGCTCATGCCATTCAACACTTGCATGACAGTATAGCTGTATTTATCTGTCTTACGTACATTATGTACGGTAAGTACATTTTCCATCAGGTAATCTACCGGGCAATCTTCCCCGATTTCTTCAAAAACGTCTTTAGACATCAGATGTGGGAATATGGCAAGATTCATGGTATTCTTATCTATCATACCTTCTACGTAAACCATAAAGGCCTTTATTTTTCTACCTATTTTGAATTCACGGGTGATAACGTCCTGATTTTTTGGTATTAGAAATTTTTGCCTTATTGTTTCAAGGTTGGAACACAATTCAGTTGACAGGATATCTGAATTGTTCTGCGGTTTACAGGTATTCCCGGTATTTTCAGTTTTACGGTTGCCATTCCATTCATCAACCTTTAAAGGTTGTTTACGGAAATTTTTCCTTTGAGTTTTAATATTACCTTGCATTTTCTTGTCGCCCTGATGATTGGTATCGCTTTGTTGTCTATCATTCCTTTTCTGCTCTGCATTACCTTGTTGCCGACTGTCATCCCGCTGCCCGGTACTCGCCTTTTGGTCGCCTTTACCGGAGGCATTTTGAGGGCTTTCCTGCTCAACACCCTCGTTTTCACCTTCCAATAGTTCAAAGCCCAGTTCTTCGTTATTTGGCTCCTTATATAAAACAGATTTCAAAATGGTTTTAAGTAATCCCGGCACCGGTAAATCCAACCTTTCCATTATCATATATTAGTACTACAGCGAAAGCTTCATTTTTAATATGGCATTTATGCGCCTTGCAGAAATAATCACGAATGCTTTAACGTATTATTTATGCAAGGTTGATCGGTAGTTTTCGCTGTAGTATTAGAGGTAGTATTAGTAATCAGTACGATTTATATAACAGCGACTTTTACTTTATTGAGTTGCCGGTTAAAAGATTTCAAACCTGTTATTATTAAAATTTGATAAATGCTGATTATTTTTTCGAACAAGTGTTTGCATTTTTCAAACAACTTGGGTATAATATTTATGACCCCTGCAAGCTAGAGTAGCGGGGCGTAAAAATCACAGAAGACAGGGTGGTTGTCATGACTGCAAACACTATATTTATCAAGGGCGCCAGGGAGCATAACCTGAAAAATATCGATATAGAGATACCCAGGGACAAATTCGTTGTAATCACAGGTTTGAGCGGTTCGGGCAAGTCCTCGCTGGCATTCGATACCATATACGCTGAAGGCCAGAGACGCTATGTCGAATCCTTATCAGCTTATGCAAGGCAGTTTCTCGGTCAGATGGAGAAACCGGAGGTGGATTACATAAATGGGCTTTCGCCTGCCATCTCCATAGATCAGAAAACCACAAGCAGAAATCCAAGGTCTACGGTAGGTACGGTAACTGAGATATATGATTATTTCAGATTGTTATATGCAAGGATAGGCATTCCCCATTGCCATATATGCGGAAAAGAAATAACGCAGCAGACCGTCGACCAGATGGTTGACAGTATTATGAGCCTGGAGGAGGGAGCCAGGATTCAGCTTCTGGCGCCTGTCGTCCGTGGAAGGAAAGGTGAATATCACAAGCTTATCGAGGACGCCAGAAAGAACGGCTATGTCAGAGTCAGGATAGACGGCGAAGTAATGGATATAGGCGAGGCCATAAATCTTGACAAGAACAGGAAGCATACTATTGAAATCGTTGTGGACAGGCTTATCGTCCGTCCCGACATACATAAAAGGCTCGCAGACTCCATCGAGACTGTGCTTCATTTGAGCAGCGGCATACTTGTTGTTGACGTTATGGGAGATAAAGAGCTGCTTTTCAGTCAGAATTTTGCCTGCAGCGACTGCGGGATCAGCATCGAAGAGTTGGCGCCAAGAATGTTTTCCTTTAATAATCCCTTTGGAGCATGCTCCACATGCAGCGGCCTGGGTACCTTGCTTAAAATGGATCCCGACCTGATAGTGCCCGACCGTTCCAAAAGCCTGGCTGACGGCGCTATAAAGGTTGGCGGCTGGAATGTGGAAAATGAAGACGGTTATGCAAGAATGTACATCAATGCATTGGCAAAGCATTATGATTTCAACCTCCATACACCGGTGGAGAAGCTGCCGCCTCATATACTGGATATCATTCTTTACGGTACCAGGGGTGAAAAACTGAAAGTAGTTTATGAGAAAGAATATGGAAGCGGTACCTTCATGTCGGCCTTTGAGGGCGTCATAAGCAGTATAGAGAGACGCTACAAGGAAACCCAGTCGGAAGGTATGAAGCAATATTATGAAGAGTTCATGAGCAGCAATCCATGCCCCGAGTGCATGGGGGCGCGTCTGAAGAAGGAAAGCCTGGCGGTGACCATAGGAGGCTGCAATATTAATAAGCTTACCGGAATGCCGGTACTGGACGTCAGGGATTTCTTCAATGGACTGAAGCTTACCGAACGGGAGAAATTGATAGCTCATCAGATACTGAAGGAAATACATGCAAGAATAGGCTTCCTTGTAGATGTCGGCCTGGATTATCTCACATTGTCCAGAGCAGCCGGTACCCTTTCCGGCGGTGAAGCCCAGAGAATAAGGCTTGCCACCCAGATCGGCTCCGGACTTATGGGAGTGCTCTATATACTGGACGAGCCCAGCATAGGTCTTCACCAGCGGGATAATGACAGGCTGCTGAAGACTCTCAAGCGTTTGAGGGATCTCGGCAATACGCTGATCGTGGTGGAGCATGATGAAGAGACCATGTTTGCGGCGGATCATATTATTGATATGGGTCCGGGACCGGGTATCCACGGCGGATATGTCGTTGTTGAAGGTACTGTCGATGAGATCATGAAGTGTGAGGAATCCCTTACGGGTCAGTATCTCAGCGGCAGGAAAAGCATAGTGGTGCCTGACAGGAGAAGAAAGCCCAATGGAAAATGGATCGAGATAATTGGAGCCAGAGAAAACAATCTGAAGAATATAACCGTAAAAATTCCTCTGGGCGTCTTAACCTCGGTGACCGGCGTTTCCGGATCGGGCAAGAGCTCCCTGATAAATGAAATATTGTACAAGAAGCTTGCCGCTGAATTGAACAAGGCCAGATCAAGGGCGGGAAGCCATGACTGTATTAAAGGTATTGAATTTCTGGATAAAGTCATTGATATAGATCAGTCGCCTATAGGAAGGACTCCCAGATCCAATCCGGCAACCTATACCGGCGTATTCGACCTTATCAGGGAAGTATTTGCCGGAACAACGGAAGCAAAAATGCGAGGTTATAAATCGGGACGTTTCAGCTTTAATGTCAAAGGCGGGCGCTGTGAAGCCTGCAGCGGCGATGGAATCATTAAAATAGAAATGCACTTCCTGCCGGATGTTTATGTGCCTTGTGAGGTATGCAAAGGAAAACGTTACAACAGGGAGACTCTGGAGGTGAGGTATAAAGGGAAGAACATAGCAGACATACTTGATATGACTGTAGAGGATGCTGTTGAATTTTTCAAAAACATTCCGCGTATAGTAAGAAAATTTGAAACGCTTTTTGATGTAGGACTTGGA
>VEPD01000353.1 GCA_012027035.1 Ruminiclostridium sp.
CCCCATCAATTTCACAAGTAAGCCAAGGAAGTTTTTCTAAGACATTTTTTATCCTTTTACTGAACTCTGAAACAGATGGTACGTTAACTTCAAATGTTATGGCAGTATTTGTAATAAATTCACCATAAATTTTCAATAATGAAACGCTATCGTTTTCTGTCGCTAACCTAATTTTTTTACTGATAGACATAATCTAATCCCCCTTACCCAAGCTACATACCATTTGTTTTGCAGACTACTTTCATGAATATTTGAAATTTGCCCAGGTCTACCCAGCAACCGGCTAGATTTTACTATTGAAATACTCATCCGTTACCAGGAGTTGCTTTTTTAAAATTTCTTTCCATAAAAACGTACCGATTTCACCGCTGCTCATGGATACCTTTGTAAATCTTATGATGCCGTTATCATCACGCTTCTGGAAGAAATAGTGATCAGTTTGTTTATATAATTCCCAGCCATCAGCTTCACAAAACTGCTTTAACTCTTTCCATCTTGGCATCTAATGATCCTCTTTACCCTTTCTCTATCCTCTTGAACCAGCACATTAATAACATAGGGCAAGTGGGCCTTTCTATTAGGAGCCGAAAACCAATATTCAAAGTCCTTGTAAAAGTCATTAGCATATCCTATTAAATCATCGGTGAGGATATCAAGCGCTTTGTCAAAACTATCCCCATTCACGACAATGTCAATTTCATTCAAAGATAATGTGAAGCTATTGTCCTCTTCTTTGAAAACATCTGCGCGAAAAGTATACGCTTTAAGCATTTCAGTCATCATGTCCAAACTGGAAGCAAAAACAAAATCCCTGGATCTTTTGATAAACTTGGGTTTTTCCCTCACAAGAGAGTCAATAAATCCGCCCCAATCCTTTCTTACATCTGTAGCATTCAAAGTAAACATATTAATCATTCCCTTCCCCTCCAGCGTACCATAAATTGTACATAATGTACATAGCGTACATTATAGTTTATGATATATTAAAGGTTTTATGTATTGGATATCGCCGGTATTTATTAACACTGGTGATACTTGAGTAGTAATCCTTATAAAACTTAATTACTTTTTCCCAAGACTAACATAACGGGGGCATTATAGAATGCCCCATAAAAAAACCGGCCAGGCCATGTAGCCCAACCGGAAATAATTCAAAAAAACAGATTAAAGGTTTTTCTTCGCCCACTCAGTTGCTTTCCTCACCATACTCTGGTGCTTACTGTCGATTTTGTTGGTCCCGTGTGTTCTGCTTCCGTAAAAATGAATATCAAAGTGACCGCTCATGCTATTCCCTTTTACCGCATCAAGATTCTCACCTCGGCCATAACCACCGCTTCTTGAGCTTATGTACCTGTTAGCGGCATATTTGTCACTGCCGGCATGAGGCATTCCTGCCATGGAGGCCGCGATTTTCACATCGCCCACCGTTATAATGACAGCCCTTCTATCCCAGCTCCATTCGCCGCCGTATATTTTTTTCATCGTCGCCGTGTCTTTGGATGTAAGGGTTTCACTGTCGGCATGATTATGCCCGAATGTTCTCTTCACCTTAAAACTCAAGCCTGTTTTGATGTCATATACTGTAGCGATTGTTCCGATTGCAAATATTTTGGAGGCCTTACTCCATGGTAGTTTGTAATTGGTGGTAGAATCCGCCTTGGTTCCGGTCTTTACTTCTGTCTTTACAGCAGCTGTAGCCTCAGTTGTGGCTACAGCTTTAACCTCAGTTTTAGCTGCAGTTGCGCTTGTTTTTTCATTGATCAGTTTTGCGATTAACGCCTGAGTACCGCTTCCCGCCATACCATCCGGCTGGTAACCATACTTTTTCTGCAGCTTTACAACTGCGGCAGCGGTGGCTTCACCGAAGTGTCCCGTAGGTGCGGCGGTAAGAAAACCAAGCTTGACCAAATTCTTTTGCAAAGCAGTTACGGTACTACCATCCATACCTTCCTTCAATAAAACAGCTGTTTCCTGCTTATTATCACCCGATGCGGTCTTGACGTCCAGGTTTCTTCCAAGCATTCTGTCTATGAGGGAGAAGGTGGTACTTCCCACTATTCCGTCCGGATCATATCCATATTCATCTTGAAGCTTTTTTACGGCTTCAACCGTAGCGTCGCCAAAATAGCCCGTCGGTTCAACAGATAAATATCCGAGCTTCTTTAGATCCTTTTGCAGTGAAGTGACCTCGCTTCCCTGCATTTCCTTTTTCAAAACCGTTGAAGATGCTGATGCTGAAGCGGAACCAAGTAGAAAAACAATTGATGCAACAATTACTGCGGCGAAAATAAGTCTGTTTCTAAGCATGTAACAACTCCTCTCCTGGCCGCTTGCGAGGTTAGTTGACGGGTTAGGCAGAAGAGTCTTCCTTCCGGAATTAAACAGGCTTGTCCAAAGCATCCCTGCTTAAATCACGGATTCACCCCAATTGGATATCCCCCGCTCCCTTGTTTGAGAATTTTCAAGGGATTCAGCGTGCAGGATTTCATCCGTACCGGATTTATATCTATAAGGACGGATTTATTTTCCTGCTATATTGAATGAACTAAGTTTTCTTACCATGGCATCAAGCAAACAGCAATGATTCTATGCGGTTTGCGCCGATAGCTGGTTAGAAAACTTCATTCAATTAATACAACGACATTATACCAAATAATTCATCATTATAAAAGATTAAAATCTGGGTTTTGGAAAAAACTAATGTATACATATGTAAATGTACATATTTAGCCGTCAAATTCAAAAACTATATACCGATAATATAGCGAAAAATATAAAGCAATCGGTATTTATCCGCTAAATATCAGGAAAGCAAGGGAAGGATTTTCCCAACTTTTATTGAATATTATATCATGTGCATATCGGCAGGGGGTGATTATACATTGAAAGCGATTATAATGGCAGGGGGAGAAGGCGCAAGGCTCCGTCCCCTTACATGTGATCTGCCAAAACCGATGGTTCCGGTAATGAATATACCGGTAATGGAACATGTTATCGACCTTCTTAAGAAGCATGGAATACAGGAAATAGGCGTTACTCTTGCATATCTGCCGCAAAAAATCCAGGAATATTTTGGGAACGGCACGGCTTATGGAGTTTCTCTTTGCTATTTTACCGAGGATACCCCTCTTGGTACTGCCGGCAGTGTAAAGAATGCAGGAAGCTTTCTGGATGATACATTTATAGTGATAAGCGGTGATTCACTCACCAATCTGGATTTAACAGCCGCTATCGAATTCCATCGAAGAAAAGGGTCAAAGGCCACCCTTGTACTTGCAAGGGTCGATGTCCCATTGGAATATGGCGTGGTTTTAACCGATGAAAACGGCTCTGTCACCGGATTTCTTGAAAAACCCAGCTGGGGAGAGGTGTTCAGTGATACCGTAAATACCGGTACATATGTACTGGAGCCAGAAATACTGGAGCTGATTCCCTCTGACAGCAAATACGATTTTAGTCTGGAACTGTTTCCCCGGCTCCTTTCAATGAAAGAGCCCATGTTTGGATATATAATGTCCGGCTACTGGTATGATATCGGAGATTTGGGTTCCTATCTTCAAGCCCATTACGATGTGATGGGAGGTAAAATAAAGATTAAAATAAACGCAGAGGAATATAAGAAAAATGTTTGGATAGGCCAGGGTACAAAAATAGAGCCCAAAGCTGAAATAAACGGTCCCTGCGTTATCGGAAGGAATTGCAGGATCGGCAACGGTACAAGTATTGAGAATCATAGCGTGCTGGGAGATAACAATATTATAGAAGATGAAGTATCAATCAAAAAGAGTGTAATCTGGAACGGCAATTATATTGATTTCGGATCTGAAATTAGAGGTGCGATCATATGCAACAGGGTGCAGTTGAAGCATTATGTTTCGGTATTTGAAAACTCTGTCATCGGCGATGACTGTATTATTAACGAAAGAGTAATCGTAAAGCCCAATATCAAAATCTGGCCCAATAAATCCGTCGACCCCCTTTCAATAGTGGACAGAAATATGATCTGGGGCTCCCGCCTTTCAAAATCCATATTCGGTGAAAGCGGGCTTTCAGGTATAATAAATGTCGATATCACGCCCGAATTTGCCACACGTCTCGGCGCGGCATACGGGTCGATATTCAAAAAAGGCGCAAGGGTGGTAGTCAGTTCAACAACCTCCAATTCCGCAAGGATGTTCAAGCATGCTTTCATTTCCGGTATTTTATCGGTAGGGATCGAAGTTTATAACCTGAGCAGCCTGCTTACTCCCATTTCCAGGCATGCAATCAATTTTCTCCTGGTGGAGGGCGGTATACATATAAAATTGGGAGCGGACAATCCAAACAAACTGAAAGTCGATTTTATGGATTCAAAAGGAGCAGCCATAAGCCATGTACTTGAGAGAAAAATAGAAAATGCATTTTTCAGAGAAGATTTCAAAAGATGCTCCGGTAATGAAATCAGCAGATTAAACAACATTACGGACTTTACTATCTACTACGCCGGAATGATACTAAACGAAGTGGACATCACCAGGATTAAGGAAAAATCTCCAACCGTATGTGTAGTCTCTCCATCAAATTCTGTAATTTCAATAATGGTATCCATGCTTACCGACATCGGCTGCAGGGTATTCAGCTTTTCATCCTCCAATTTGAACTCCATGGACGCAGTGGCGGAAGAAATCAGAAAGCGGAACGCCGATCTGGGCGCATATGTGGATAGTAACGGCGAAGCCCTTATTCTTATTGACAGGGCGGGAAATATTATAAAAGATGACCTTTTCCTCGCTTTATCCTCCATCATACTGTTCAGGACAATAAAGCAGGCTGAGGTTGTAGTGCCTGTGTCGGCCCCCAGCGTTATAGAAAAACTGGCGGCGCTGCACAATGGAAAAGTTGTCAGGACCAAGACCTCCCCCCAGGCTGTTATGGAACAGATGCTGAATTATAACCTTTTCAAGAACAGGGAAAAGGATAAAATGACCCAGTTTCTGCTGAATTTTGATGACCTTGCAGGAAATGTCAAGATAGTGGAGTACCTTTGCGCATATGACACCTCCCTTGAAGAAACCGTCAAGGGTATCCCGGAATTTTACATAAGTAAAAAAAGCATCCCCTGCCCATGGGAGCTTAAAGGCAGAATTATGCGGTCGCTGATAACTGAAAAGCAGTCAGACAAGGTTGAACTTTTGGACGGGGCGCGGTTTATCGCAGAAAACGGCTGGGCATTGGTATTACCCGATGCAGATATGCCAATGTTCAGGGTCTATTCGGAAGGTGATTCGCCTGAAGCGGCAGAAATTATTTCCGGGCAATATATAGAAAAAATAGGCTCGATGCTGGATACCATGAAAGCGTAGGCACCACTAAATATGAAAACTTTGATCGTTGATGAAAAGAACTCCAATAAAAAAATCGACAGATATATAACGGCTGTCATGCCGGATCTGCCCTTTTCCATTATTCAGAAGACCTTTCGGAAAAAAGACGTCAAGGTCAACGGAGTCCGTGTAAAGCAGGATTATATAGTTGCCCCGGGAGACAAAATCGAGCTTTACATTACAGATACCTTGTTGGAAGAAACTGTACAAAGAAATGCCGACAGACAGGATAAAGGCTTCGAACCGGTTTATGAAGATGATAATATTATCATAGTGAATAAAAAGCAGGGTATTCCGGTGCATCCTGATAAAGATCAGCCGTCCGGGACTCTCATCGACAATATCAGAAAATATTTAAAGGAAAATAACATCTCCATTGCCGGAACCTCCTCTTTCCAGCCAATGCTGTGCCACAGGCTGGACCGCAATACAGGCGGTCTCGTATTGGCAGCGAAAAACCAGGAAAGCCTTGATATTTTACTGGAAAAAATAGAGACAAGGGAGATAAAAAAATTCTATCTATGCATGGTTAAGGGCAAGCCAGACAAAAATAGCGCCATTTTGAAAGCATTTTTGTTCAAGGACGAGAGTAAAAGCCGGGTTTACATAAATAATAACAAAACTCCGGGATCACTGGAGATTATAACGAAATATAAGTTAATAAGCTATGACGCAAAGCATGATATCAGCAAGCTCGAGGTGGAGCTTGTAACAGGGCGCACGCATCAGATAAGGGCTCACCTGGCATATATCGGGCATCCCGTTATCGGCGACGGCAAATATGGCTCCAATACGGTCAACCGCCCTTTAGGCGCTAAGCGACAGGCACTCTGGGCATATAAGCTTGAATTCGACTTCAAGGATGCAGGAAAACTGAATTACCTGAAGAGCAGAACATTTGAAGTCAAGCCGGAATTCAAGGTATTATGAAACAGGCGATATCTACAAATGTGTAAAATCCAAGAGGGGACTGTTCCGCTTACTAATAAGAAAGTAGAACAGTCACACTTTCGCGTATAAGCAGATAGAAAACGGCCTGCATGCCATTTGCGTGGCAAGCAGAACCGTCCCTGACTTGCGCTCGGAAGGAGGCAATCATTAATCGATTACCTTCCGATAAACTGCTGTACCAGAATCTTACCGTATGTGTCGCTGGATACGATTCCGATTCCCACAAAGTTGAACCCGCTGTTCAATATGTTCTTCTTATGTCCGTCGGATTTCATCCACGCTTTAAATGCACCTTCAACAGTCTGATTCCCCGCGATATTCTCTCCGGCTGTTTTAAATGTAATTCCATTTTGTCTCATCATATCAAAGGGTGATCCGAATGTGGGCGATTCATGTGAAAAATAGTTGTTTTCAGCCATATCTTTTGCTTTCTGCCGGGCGATGGTCAGCAGTTTTTTGTCAAAAGCCACCGCTTCGACTTTGGCATCCTTTCTGGCCTTATTCACCAACTCCAGTAAAGCCTGCTCATCCTCCGATACATCGGAAGGTAAGACTGCCTCGGCTGCTGCTTGCTCCGCTGTCTTGCCTACATTCGCAGACGCCTGCGACTCGCCGGCAAGATTGATATACCTGCCGTCAACGGCGCCGATGAAGCCATTTTTCAAATCGTAGACAGCATACCAATTTCCAACCTTACTCAGCACTTTCAAAGCTTGCCCTTTTTCCAGCACCCTTAACACAGGAAAGCTTACAGAGGGTCCTTGACGTATGTTCAGCTTGTCCGCTGTAACTGTGGCGTCGGTAGTACTTACCTTTTCGATAGCAAGAGCCGCTTTTGCAGGAGTACTTCCAAATGCTGCAAAGGTGAATAGTGTAGTAACAAAAAAAGTAACAACAACCAGGAAAATCAATTTCCTCTTCATAAAAGATACCTCCAATTGTCTTTTATTGCATAAAAGTATTAATAATAGTATTAACAAAAAAAATATGAATTATTTACATAAATGCATGGAAAAGACAAAAAAAATCTCAGAGCATCAAGCTTCTGAGATTTTTGACGATGATTTTATATGAGATAAAATAATAAAAGATAAACCGTACTGATAATTATTGTTAAAATCATTAATGGAAACGCTATCTTAAAGTAATTTTTAAAGGTGATTTTATGACCGTGCTCTTCTGCAATTCCCGTTGCAACAACGTTTGCGCTTGCTCCAATAATGGTCCCGTTCCCTCCAAGACATGCTCCAAGCGACAATGCCCACCATACAGGCGTAAGATTCATCCCGGTTATTACCCCGACATCCTTGAGAAGAGGTATCATGGTGGCAACGAAAGGAATGTTGTCAATAAATGCCGATGCTATGGCTGCTACCCAGAGGATTGCAAGGGTTGTAAGCAAGAGGTCTCCTTTTGTCAAATCAATAACGCCTTGCGCCAGAGATTTGATTATACCTGTTTCCTTGATCCCTCCCACCATTATAAAAAGCCCTATGAAGAAAAATATGGTTTTCCATTCCACCTCATGAAATATCTTTTCAGGTTTCAATCCTGATATCAAAAGCAAAGCAACCGCTCCGGCTATAGCTACCGTTGCCGATTCATATTGCAATACTCCATGCATTACAAACCCAATCATTGTCAGTCCCAGCACAACAAGACTTTTCACAAGAAGCTTCCTATCCTTGATGAATTCATACTCATTCAAGGCCATGACTTTCAGCTTCGCTTCGGCTGATGTCTTAATCTTCTTTCTGTAAATGAGCACCAATATATATGTTGTCAATAAAAGCAGTGGAAATGCGATTACGGCGTCATTCCTGATAAAATCCATGAAGTCGAAGCCGACAGCGCTTCCAATCATTATATTCGGCGGGTCGCCAACCAGTGTGGCTGTTCCTCCTACGTTGGATGCAAAAACCTCTGAAATTACAAATGGTATGGGATTAA
>VEPD01000351.1 GCA_012027035.1 Ruminiclostridium sp.
AGTACCAGTCATTACAAGGGATAAAAATATCATGTCATATTTTTCTCCGGATCTTCTGACAAAGTTTCTTCCATCCTCCCCATATACCTTTACTTCAGGCCTGTCATAAACATTCCCGTTATATTCTCCAAAAGTCTTTACAGCGTCAATACTGGATGTGTTGATTTCCACAGCCGCTATATTCCTGCTTCCGCCCGCCAGCGCATATAATACATCCCGCCCGCCGCCGGGACCGATCAACAGTGTCTTGTCGTTGCTGCCTATTGTAAAAGGAAGAAATCCGATATCAGCTTCGAATTTTTTAAGATTTTTCAAATCTCCATCAAATCCAAACATCGGAGCATTCGCTGCTCCATCAATAGTTAAGACCATTTCATCAGGGCGTTTCGGAATCTTGATCACATCAGTCCGTGAAAAGGCGTTCCATTTTGAAAATACAATCTCAGGGGCCATCCCGGATTTTTTGATGCTTCCGAAAGTTTTTACCGTATTGTTCAATATTCCTTTAAAGTTTGTTTCAATAGAATTTATATATTGTCCAGGCAATAAAAGACCTATTATCAGCACCACCGGCAGAATATACCCGACAACTCTGATTTTTAAAGCAGGTGCGGGTAAAATCAGTGCGGGCAGAAGAGCAACAATGCATAGCGAAATAATTGTCCTAAGCATTCCTGCATTATTCAGAAGAAAAATCACAGCCATGCTTCCTGCACCGGAACCGACCAGATCCGCGAAGTACAGCTTCCCGCTTATTTCCGAAAACTCCGAAAAGAGTACTGAGAATAAATATCCCCCTATAATAAACGGTATAGTTCCCAGTATGATATTGATAAGTACGTTGTTTGCCAGCGATAAAGCAAAGTTCAGGGTAAAAACCGCTATATAGCTGAGCGCAAGAATAATTGACCATTTATTTATCTGCTCCTTTATGTTCTCCGCATCCGCCGGCTGTATTATCTGTTTCACTCTCTTTGAACCAATGCTGCCGTTTTTAGCCTTCATCGCTACCTTGTAAGCAATGATACTTCCTATGCCCAGGCCCAGGATTGCAAATGAAGTTATTAAAAATACATAATGATATGAGAAAACAGCTGAATATAACCTGGTCAGCACTACCTGATAAACAAATAAGGAAATCGATATAAAGAAAATACCAATTAAAATCATAATCTTGTTTCCCGGATTTTTACCCTCAGTCACTTTTACTTCTCCTCACTTCCCGGAATTTCCAAATACAAATGGAAATCATACCCCTATTTAAATCTTATTTACTATAATACTAAATAAATTTGAAGATACTGTGAAGAATCAGCCCCAAATAATGAACATAATGTAAACAAACTATTAATGTTGGATAATTTATCAATATTTCATCATAAGAAAATATGCACAGATAATAAAAGACATGCGATTCCTGCAGAATATTTTAGTCTGAACGGTATATATGTGCAATAATAATTTTTACAGATCCATAGCCTTATTATATCCTGAATGCGGCTAAAAAAAAGGAGTTGAAACCAATTTATTTCAACTCCTGTGCTTTTTCCCCCGACTGCAATTGTTTATTTTCGTGGCAATCGCCCTCATTTTCCTTGTTTTTGTTGCCTTTGAACATCATCGGCAACATAAATAACATCATCACAGGGCATAGAAACGGAGCTATTCCCAACAAAACCTTTGAAATTCCGGAGCCGCCGATTTGTCCGATCAAAGGTATTAAAAGTATGATAATTACGGGAGCGCCACAGCATAAAACCATCATTAGCATATGACCCATATGGCCTTTATGTCCGCTTCCTTTTCCGTTATTAGTGTTGTTATCATTCCCGTGGCAATTCATATGATTCTTCCTTTCTTAAAATAGTTTTCCAGAACGCTTAAATAATCCTTTAATACTACAGTATCAAGCATTAACTCAATTATAACATTTATGTGTGTAGAAATTATGAAGTTGCTGCCGTTCAGCAAACTAATTTTTCCCATAAGCTTTGCACAAAAACCGGCAGAGAAAGTCTCTGCTGTCAACGTAGTGGTTATTTAACATTTTAGAAGGCAATACCGTCCGGTTCACTGTTTTTATCCTTTATGAAGCTTACAACAAGGCGGTTGGGCACACAAACGATTATTTTGGGATTGCCGTCGATCCACCCGGTGTTGGAACAAATGGCTTCCGGACAGATGCTTCTCTCCATGGGAAGCAATCTGGCCTTCTCATCTTTTATTTCAAGATATCCGATTCCTCCATCAAATTCAAAATCATATATGCCGTCTTTCTTCATTTCCTCTTGCGTAAGCTTAAATATCACCGCTCCGTTCTGCCGTACAACTATAATATCATCTGGGGATTTCCGGTTTTGCAGAGCAAATATCCCATAAGACACTAAAGAAGCAATCAGTACTATGGCAACCAGAATCTTGTCATAATGTGTTGGCATTTGCGTAAAGCTTTGTATATTTGTTTTAATCAGGATATGGAACACTCCTTTCCGGATGCAGCATTTCTTTTACGTTGAGGAATATCACATTCTGATAAAAGGCTTTTCAGTCCATTTCACTTCCCAATGGATTTATTATTACAGGCATTATCGGATATAAGGGCTTGTCTGGCAATATCTGTACCAAGCATCCCTGCTGATTTTCCGTTTGGCTTCGTTGTTGTCGGCTTAGATACACAAAGTATCTGCGCCTCCATCCGCCTTGCCAAACAAAAAATCATCACGGAATCAGATGGCACATTTATTACCAGACAAGCCCTAATTGAATAATGCCTGTGTTTACTCCCGCAATTCCAATTATATTACTTTTTTATGGAGAACTTATGAAGTCCACCAACAAATCTGTACTGGCAGTTCTTTCTGTAAATCCGGAATCTTAAATCCTCTGTGTAAGTTCTCCTTCCTTTATCAATCAAATCTTTTTCAAGAGTCCAAATGAATTGTGCGGATAGGGAAAGGTATTTCAATACCTTCTGCATCGAAACGCTTATGCAGGCGTTTTATGAATTCATGCTTTATGATGTATTGATCGGTAAAGGATTTTGCCCTGAGAATAACTGTGAAATCTATACTGGAGTCAGAGAAGGTATGAAATCTGATAAATGGAACAAATTCCGGAACACCGCCGGATACCTCCTTCATTACTTCACTGCCCACGTCTGAAACTATTTCTTCCACCTTCTCCAGATCGCTTGAATAGCTCACACCAACATTCAGAAGCACCGACATTTCTTTATCAGGCAGTTCGTGATTGGTTACAATTGCGTTGGAAAGCTTTGAATTGGGAATCAGTATCAAATTATTGGACATCATACGAAGACTCGTATTTCTCCAGCATATGTCGGTTACAAAGCCCTCTTCACCCGAGTCCAGCCGAATATAGTCTCCTGGCTTTATCTGTTTTGACAGCAAAATATGTATTCCTGCAAAGGTATTGGACAAAGTATCCTGCAGTGCAAGAGCAACAGCCAGGCCACCGACGCCAAGCGCCGTAAGTATTGGAGTTATGGAAACATCAAGGTATTGCAGCATAACCAGTATTCCGACAACAAGGACAAATAGCTTGGTAAGATTTGCAAATATTGATGTTGAGGGCAGGATTCCTTCCGCTTTTTTACTGTATGCCTTTACAAGACCTGTTGCAATTCTCATTACTATAATAGTAACGGCTGCTATTGTTATTACAATGAATATTTTTAATACCTTACTCATCCAGCTTTTATCACCGAATGCCCACAATAAGGAAAAGTATGCTCCCGCTACTGAAAACCACAGTAGAAACATGCCTTTAAAAGCACCGACTATAATGTCGTCCGTGATGGGTTTGCTTTTTTTCACCATCTTCAAAAGCTTAAATTTGAAGAGTCTTTCTATAAGAAATCCAGCCAGGATACCGGAAACCAAAAAAGCAACCGGTATTAAAATATTATATGCCATAATACCATAAACACTTCCATTCCGGAGACAGTTAGCTCCAACCTCATCCGACTCTGCTTTCACGTATTCTGAACAGTTCCGGAATATATTCACTGACAAGATGCTCCATCTCTGCATCTCCTATGACTGTAGCCCTTCCGTTTTCATATTCCAAATCCACCCATTGTTTAATTTTTTCAACTCCCGGGTGCTTTTTATCGACTCTCGTATCCTCCTTCAACATGAAATAAGTGTTAATCCATGCTGTAATACCTGCCAGACCTGAATGAGCATCTATTATTACTATGGGAGGTTTCCCGAGCAAATCTGTCGTATTGAAGATATTATATATCTCTTCATCCTTCATTAATCCGTCGGCATGTATTCCAGCCCGGGTGGCGTTGAAAGCTCTTCCTGCGAATGGAGTACGTGGCGGTATTTCATAGTCCAGCTCATTTTCAAAATATTCCGCAATCTCAGTTATCACCTTTAGGTTCAAGCCATCTGAATTACCTTTTAACTGGCAGTACTCAATGACCATAGCTTCAAGCGGCGTATTCCCCGTCCTTTCCCCTATACCGAGAAGCGATGCGTTTACGGCAGATGCGCCATAAAGCCATGCTGTTACTGAATTAGTCACCGACCTATAAAAATCATTGTGTCCATGCCATTCCAGCCAATCAGAAGGGACTTCGCTGTAATTAAGCAAGCCGTACATTATCTGCTGTACGCTCCTTGGAAGCACAACTCCCGGAATCGACACGCCAAGTCCGAGTGTATCACATGCCCTTATCTTTACAGGTATACCCGCCTCCTTTGACAGCTCCATCAGTTTATTGGCAAAAGGGAGGACAAACCCATAAAAATCAGCTCTGGTAATATCCTCGAAATGACATCTTGGAATGATTCCCGCTTCAAGCGCACTGCTTACAGTCTCAAGATATGATTCCATTGCTTGAGATCTGTTCATTTTAAGCTTTTTATATATATGATAATCCGAGCATGATATCTCAAGCATTTTTGTTATATTATTATATTTTGCATTCATAGTTTTACCTCTCTTTTATTTTATATCTTTCCAGGGCATGTCTGATAATACGCCTGTAAACTTCGCTGTATGACCAGCCTAGAGATTTAGCCATCGTCCCTATATAACTGGAATGGAGATTTTTCTCATTCCCGGATTTCATATGCAGTCCCGGAAACGTATTCAGTTCCAGAAAGTAAGGGGCGCCATCATCCGAAACAATGAAATCTATCCTGGCATAATCTCTGGCGCCCAACGCCTTATATGCCGTAATGGCAGCATTGGCAATATCCTTTTCCTGTTTTTTCCCGATATTACATGGCGGGCAGTGGAAAATCTCCTTATCCTTTTTGTTTTCAAATGTGTTGGCAACTGCATCCGTATATTCTATCTCCAGTAATGCTATTATCTCAGGATGTTCGTTTCCAAGAATACCAACTGTTATTTCCCTGCCTTTGATAAACGTCTCGATAAGCGCTTTTTGTCCCAGCGCTTTCTCCAATTTCAGAGCTTGCGCATATGCCGTCCTCGAATCGTATACAACAGACTCCTCGGTTATTCCGCAGCTGCTTCTGCCTCTTACAGGCTTCACAATAACAGGTGTCGGAATTGAAAGCCGGAAATCTTCTCCATTATTTTTTAAAAAGACTTGAAATGGGGGCGTTGGGACTCCATAATGTGCGACAATCATCTTCCTTACTACCTTGTCTATAGAGACGAGGTCTATCCCTGAGCCTGAATATGGAATTCCAAACGCCTCCAAAAGGCAAATCTCTTCATAAGAAGCATTAAAGACAAGATTGCAGCCAGTCTTGTATATCTTTTCAATCGTATTACGCGGATTATTGATGTACCATTCGATTACTTCCACATCATATCCAGCTTCCCTAATACCTTTGCAATGCATCAGGCACTCTTCCTCACTGTCGTCCGGCAGTGAGATACCCAGATATTTTTCGTGCAATTCTATATTCCTGTTTTTTCTCCAAACAACACCTATTTTCATTTTTACAATATCTCCTTCATTTTTTATCTATCAAGCAATACCGTTATCCAAAATACTACATGCTTTAGGTAAAAAAATCTTGCTAATATAAGTTGAGGACAAGCATTTTACAAGTGCATGGTAATCAGGTATGAATTGAACCCAATCACCAAGACGCAGATATTTTGCGTGTGTAATGTCAAGTACCAGGTGGTCGCTTGTCCCGCCTACTATATCCACATCTGTCACACATGGCGTGAGTCCCTGAATATCGACATCTACAGAGCCCAGTCCGATTATAGCCCGTTTCTGTTCAACAGGCGCTCCTTTATTTCTGGCTGCAGTAATATGATTTACCGGATATTCAGAAACTCCAAAGGACTGTATCGACCTGCACTTTATTTCAATAATTTCACCGGCAAGCTTGAATATATCCTGATAAAGGCCAGGTATCGGCATACCGCCGGGCACATTGCGTCCAAGCAGGATGGAATCGCCTATCCTTAAATCGTTTATACTTTTTGGAATTGCACCCTCGGACAATAAAGGCAGGACACTGGAACCTCCTCCTGAAATAATTTCCAGTCCGATTCCAGTATTATCTACAATCTCCCTTGCCTGTTTAGCCAAGATTTCCAACTGTTTTATAGTAGGAGGCTCGTTTGACAAGCATGTAAAGTTAGTGCCAATCCCTGCCAATTTCAGTCCTTTCAATTTCTTCACTTCTTTGGCCATCCAAAGCATCTCACTATCCGGAATGCCTTCCCTATTGTCTCCCAATTCCGCCATGAGTATTATATTATGGGTTTTACCGCATTTCAACGCTACTGCCGACAATGCCTTTAAAACTTCCAATTCAGTATTCACACTGATATCAGCCAGTTCTACAACTTCTTCCACTTCGCTGAGGGCGGGACTGCGTATTAGCATAACCGGTATATTTAATTCCTTGAGGTATAACCGTTTTAAGTTCTCAAGCCTTGATTCCGCTATTTTTGTTACTCCACTCCCGGTATAAATAGATGTTATGAGCGGGTCGCCGCATACGCCCTTTATAACGCCGGTAACTCCTATATTATACCGGTCACAGAATTTTATCAGATATGATATATTGGATTTCAGCTTTTGCAGGTCGATCGTAATATATGGTTTCATATCATAACCTCTCAGCTGTTCGGTATTTCGAACTTTTTACCCTGCCAGTTTCTGAAAACTGCTTTTTCTTTGCCTATATAAAGCAAATAGTTCGGCAGCAGCGGAGTTTTCCCAAGACCTTTAGGACCGTTTACGATATATGTCGGTATTGCAAATCCGGACGTCCTGCCACGAAGGCTCTCCATAATATCCATACCCTCCTGTATACCGACCCAGAAATGCCTTGTCCCCTTGACCGTTTTGGGATGAAAAATATAGTATGGTTTCACCCGCAAGGTAAGCAGGGATTGATTCAGTTTCCTTACAATGTCGGCATTGTTATTTACACCGTTCAGGAGTACCATCTGATTTCCAAGAGGAATACCTGCATCTGCCAGCATTTCACATGCTTTTTTGGATTCCGGAGTGATTTCTCTCGGTACATTGAAATGTGTATTTACGTATATGGGATGAAACTTTTTAAGCATTGCGGCGAGATCCTTAGTTATCCTCTGTGGAAGTGTCACAGGCGTTCTTGTACCGAATCTGACTATTTCCACATGTTTTATTTTTCTCAATTCAGTCAGAAGCCATTCTATCTGGAAATCCGGCAGAAGGAAGGCGTCTCCGCCTGTAATCAGGACATCCCTGATTTCAGGTGCGCTGCGTATATAATCGAGGGCTCTTTTCAGTTTTTCAACTGAACAACTGGTATCAAATTCACCTATCAATCTCCTTCTCTGGCAGAACCTGCAAAACATTCCGCAAATGTTTGTAACCTTTATAATCAATCTGTCGGGGTATCTCCTGGTAATCAGCCCTTCTACCGAAGATCCTTTTTCGTCCATCGGGTCAAGCTCACCACTGTCGTCCATTTCCTCGAAAGACGGTATGGACTGTCTTTTAACCGGACAACCTGCTTCATCCGGGGAGATCAGGGACAGGTAATATGGTGAGACAGCAAACCTGTATTTGTTCGCAACAATTGATATTTTACTAATTTCCTCATTATCCAGGCAGATGATTTTTGCAATATCATGCGGGTCTACAAACCGGTTTTTCAACTGCCATTCGTAATCATTCCAATCATGCTCGGATGCATTGAGATAATTAATAATTTTCCTCTTCTGGAATTTAATCCTGTCATAGTCTGCAATTCCTGTCTTGATATTATCTTTTACATTAAGATAGTCCGCAATTTCCTCTTTAAGGCTTTCAAACCTGTACCCGTTATCAATTTTTCCATTTAATTTGTTATTGTTCATAAGAATACCTCCACCAATTTTAGTAAAGTATATTTGGCAATTGCTGCTCAATGCCAAAAAAAATACGCTACAGAGAAGCTCTATAGCGTATGCAAAAACAATTACACCTTTACAAAGGTATAATTATAATTTAACATATCAATCACCTTCTCTTCCCACGCTTACGAGATTAGCTGACGGATTCGGGTCGAAAGATAACCCTACCGATTCAGATGTCGGATGTCGGATGTCAGAACTGAATGACTAAAATCGAATATTGATAACAGAATTAAGATTTGCCCTGCAGCATTTCTTTTATCTGATCTCTGTCCACTGATTTCGACTTCTGGTTTCTGACTTCTGGCTTCTGACCTCAGGATTGGACTCACCCCATTAAATTGGTTCTCCCGCTCCATAAAGGATTCAGCGCAATTTATACTATTCAATTTTGCTGTAGTATTATTTACTGTATTTCTTAAACAGGTCATCTATCGCTTCTCTTATCAAAAACGCTTCTGTCCTTTCAGTATCCTTTGAAAGGGCTGAAAGTCTGTCAACCTGGGTTTTTGTAAGATAGCTGGATTTAAGAACCATGCTTTCAGCTTCCGAAAGGCATACCTTGTTCTTCCCCAGTTTCTTTGCCCTGAACACTGCACTATCTGCGACCCTGAACAATTCCACGGCATTCTTCGCATCCCTCGGACAGCTTGCTATTCCGCAACTCAAAGTGATATATACATCCTCTGTCTTTTCTCCATCTGAAAATGTAAATGTATTATCGGACAAATACCTCCGGATTTCCTCCATTTCCATGAAGCTTCGTTCTGCTCCCTTCTTGACAAGAAGGATATTGAACTCATCGCCATGCCTTGTTATCATATCAACTTCGGTAAGGTTCTTTGTCAATATGGATATCAGCTTCTTAATAATTTCATCACCGATTTTTGAACCAAAAGTATTATTTACATTTTTGAAATTGTCTATATCTGCAACAACAATACTAAATGGTCCTTCACCTGCATGTATCATTTCTTCGATTTTCCGGACCAGCGCATCTTTCGTTGCAAGCTTGCTATCCATATGCGTATATGACCTCCATATACATTACGATATCAAATTCGTATATATATGTCAATATATTTATTCAAATTAATGCAATTTGATGTATGATTTAGATAAATATATTACTCATTCATGCCAGGATTTCAGGCTTACTTTTCTTCACTGATCTGCCATCATTTTTTTGATTTCCTTCTGAAGCTGTGTTATCTGCTGCATTTTGCCATCTCGCATCTGCATTAGCATTTGCCTTAATTCCGGATTTTGTATCTTCATCATGTAACTGTTGTACATTGACTGATTCGTCATCTCGGTATACAGCATGTCGTTCAGCCTGTTTATGTCGTTCATGCTTACGCTCCTTTCTTCAACCTTTTTGATTTTCATTAATTTTTTGCATAAGAGACTTATAATTGTTCCTCGCCAACATTTCCATGCCTTTTAAAAGGCTTTGGAGTTCGGGCTTTGTTATCTGCTGAGCGGAATCGGCGTATTTATGTGCTGCCAATTCCTCCAAATAAAGCATTTCCTTCAAGCCATTATTGATGATTTCCTGTTCCGTCAGCATAAACTTACCTCCATTTCACTACATCATAGAATAATATATTTGCCCTGCTCCGTTTATTGCAGCAAGGTAGACACTTTTTATATTGCTCACCCCATATTTTAAAAGCTCATCCTTTAGCCATTTTTGGTTATAACCCAGATATTTCAGGTTTTTATCAATAATTTTGCCATCATTGACAAGAATCACCGGAAGTCCGCCTTCTGTTACCGGAATACTCATATCGGCAGGTGTAACAGGCGCATAGTCTCCTTTTTTCAGGATGCTCACCCTGCCTCCGGTTTCAAGTATGGCTGTATCAACCTCTGAAACATCGGATACATCTATTTCCCTCATCTGTGCCAGAAGCATCTCAATCGGGAATAATGACTTAAGCATGTTTTTCCTTTGTATCCGGCCTTTTAATATTAATATTTCGGCCTTTCCATAGGCTATCCGCTCAAAAGCCCTTGATTTAACAGCTATATATGAAATAAGGTAGTGCGTCAGAAAAATTGTTACTACAGCTATAATGGTATTGGTAAAGTTGATTTTCGAGTCAAACAGCGGTGACGCAATAAGCCCTCCCATCATCCAGAAAAACGTAAAATCAAACCCGGCATACTGTCCGCCCGAACGATGCGGCAGGAATCTTCCGGCGGTAAAAAGCGCTATTCCTACAATCAGTGTCCTGGCAGCAAACCCCAAAGTGTTCAATTCTTCTATTGAATTCCATATACCATTCAATTTACCACACCCTGTTATGCACTGACATGAAGCGTTCCATCCCCATCCAGCATGGCAAGAAATATATCCTGAGCCTGTGCAAAACCCTTTTCCTGAATTTTATTATCCAGCCATTTTGTATCGTGGCCAAGCTTTTTTAAATTATCCTCCTGGACTTTACCGTCATATATCAAAACCGTAGGCAAATTTACATTTTTTAATGGAAGCTTCATCTGTTTTCTTGTAACGGGGAGCACCGACTGCTTTTTTACTACGTTAATTTTTCCCGTAGGCTCTACCAGCACAAGAGATACATCCGACAGGCTAAATATGCTCTTTAAGCGAAGCTGGCCCAAAAGATTGTCTATTGTAATTCTTGCATCCTTCATATTCTTCCTGATAAGCTTTCCGCTTTCAACCAGAATGATTGAATGGCGGTCAACCTGCCGGGGCATTTTTACATCGAGGTAGGATATGAAAATATTAACAGCGGCATATAAAAGGATTATCACTATCCCCGATAAAAGAGATGATTCCGGATTCACCATTCTTACTGCCGCAAGGCTCACAATTCCGGCGGCCACAAGGTAGTTATGGCCTGCAAGAATAGCAATCTGCCTCTGCCTCATAAACCGGGTCGCAAATATCAGGAAAGCATATAATATAAAGGCTCTGGATGCTATTGCCCAAAAGGGCATTTCTTTTGCTCCAAATAAAAAATCATGCCACATCAATGCCATCACCATTCTGTCACCCGGCTTCTGCCGGTATTGTATTTAATATTTGTATAAGTGGACATGAAAATACATTTAATAGAAATGATATATTTTTATCTATATTGATTTCATTATATTCCCTTGATATATTCAGTCAATCTTGCGCAGGTCATAATACGGCAATGGCCATCCCATCATGCTTTGGAAAGCTTTCTCTTTTGATACAGCGCCAGCCCAAGCACAAAGTATATCACTGTAAGGAGTGTGATCATAATGATTTCGAAAGCGACGCCGGAAATTCCCGCTCCATAATTAAGTATTTTATTAAATGCGCCGGCAGTATGTGTCAGCGGCAAAATATCCGTAATGCCGAATGAATGCCCGCCAATGGAAAACATGTCCGTCTTGGGGAGTGGGAACATGCTTCCTGAAAAAAACATGAGTATGAAAAAGGGGAAAGTGCCGATTGTCATAACATCAAATACTGTATCTAGAAAGCTTGCTACAACAAGGCTTATGGCTACCATTGAAAAACTTGAGATTATTCCCACGGCAAGCACAGCGCTAAAACCCCCCGCCGGCCTGTATCCGATCCAAAGGGCTGTCCAGTAAGACAATACCAGCGCCGCTATTGCAAGTAATGCCTGAACAATACTTATACCAGCAAGAAAATCAAATGCCCCAAGGCGGCTAAGTTTTAGCCGTATAAGGGTCTTTTTGTCATTTTCTTTTACTATTGAAGACGATGCGGTAAAAAGAACCATCAATACAGCAAGGGATATCAATCCCGGGACATACCCGTCAAATTCGTTCAAGGGCTGTTTCTTCTCAAGAAAAGTTTCATTTATGCCTGAGGGTAAAGTGATTTTTGCCACCTCCATGCCTTGCCTGTACACCGCGTCAGCGGCTAATATCGCTGCGACTGTATACCTCATATTCCCCATGCTTCCGTAAAAGTCCACAACAGCAACTCCCGCATTTTTTCCGGTGGCCTTTTCAGCTAATTTATCAGAATAATCCCGGGGTATGAAAATCCCAATATCAATTGATTTTTCTCTGACTTTTGCCTTGAGTTGATCCTGATTGCTAAAATCCGTCAAATTGAAAGTTCTGGAGCCGTCCTGGCCCTTCATATCCTCTAAAGCTTTAATTAAAACAACCGATGCGTTACCTTCATCGGCATTCAATATTCCGATTTTATATGTAGTAGGCTCTCCCCCATAAAAAAGGTTCATTAATATGATGAAGAACGGCGAAAATACCAAAACCATCACAAGAACCTTCCAATCCCTTATATTTTCCTTAAGCGATTTAATTACAGAAGCAGCTAGTTTCATTCGCGAAGCCCCCTTCCCGTCATGGCGATAAACGCATCTTCAAGCGTGCGCTTTCTAATTGTCATATCCTCCATATGCATGTTAAAGATTTTTAACGTCCTGCTTACAGCCGGAATCAGCTCCAGCAGATCCTCCGCTCCTAGAAACAAATACCCCTCGGAATATTTCTTCTCTGTAAATTCAGATGGCATCAATTTGAGTATTTTATCGGCCATATCCTCATTTAATCCATTTGCCCTGACTTGCAGAATATCTCCTGCACCCGACTTAGCCTTCAGTCTTTCAGGGGAATCAATCAAAAGTATCCTTCCGTGGTCGATTATGGCGACCCGGTCGGATAACCTGTCGGCTTCATCCATATCGTGCGTTGTAAGTATAACCGTCCTTTTCTTTGCCAGCTGTCTTATAAAATCCCGCACAAGAATCCTGCTTTGCGGGTCGAGCCCCGCCTGCGGTTCATCCAGTATGATGAGCTCGGGGTCATGGACCAGGGCAAGGGCTATGTTGAGTCTTCTTTGCATCCCTCCTGAAAGTGTCTTTGCAAGCTTATTCCTTTTATCAGATAATCCAAGAGACTGCAAAAGGCCCTCTGCCTTATCTTCAGCCGTCTTTGACGATAGACCGTATGACATTCCCACAAATCTCAATTGTTCAAGACATGTCAGCAGCTCCCAAATGACTATTTCCTGTGGACATAACCCTATCATACTCTTAATACGCTTATAGCCCGCAGACATTGAAATCCCATCAAAAGTAACACTGCCCGAATCAGCTTTCAAGAGCCCGCAAAGCATTTTTATAGTTGTGGTTTTACCGGCGCCGTTTGGCCCCAGCAAACCGAAGACCTCCCCCTTGTATACAGAAAAGCTGATACCATCAACTGCAATAAGGTCTTTATACCTTTTGCCTAATCCCTGTACAGAAAGAAATACGTCATGCTTCACCAAAACAATCCCTCCTTCCTTTATCAATCAAATCTTTTTCAAGCGTTCTTTCGGTGTATCTCTCCACATTAATCATTATATTACATTTTCCAACAGCCATATAGCTGCTTTCAGGATTTCCCTCCAGCATCCTGTATTTTTATACAAAAAACCAATAAAACTTATAGAAGGGGACGTCTGATATAAGGTTATTTTGCCGTGACAGGATAATCAGACCCGATCCATCCGGCCGGTGCGGCGCGAAAATTTTGGAACCCCCGTTCCGCTACGCACATTCCGGTTTTTATTTTGATGACAAAAGAAAAACGGTGAAAATAGTAAAAAATAAGCCCGGCTACCGTTTTATTGGTTTGCCGGGTAACTGTGTGTTTTGGTTTATGTCATTGCTTTCTTTAAACTCATTACTTTCAATTTTGAACAGGATGCACGTTCTTTTATACTACGGATATATTCTTCTCTGGACAAATTCTTCGTCTCCTCATAATGTCTCTCTCTTATTTCATGTATTTCCTTCATAGCCTTGGATTCAGTCATTTCAATCACCTTCCTCTTCAATTTCAATGATAATTTCAGGTGTGATAATCTCAATCTCACCATGCCCCATAAACCTGTATTTACTATAATTCAACCACTGCTATTCTCTTCCATATCACAATATTATTCTATCTCAGTAATCTTCATATTCTTAAGATCAATAATAACTCCGGAATCTCTGAGCAAATCTAATCCTATTAGTCCATTTATACCATATTCACTGGCAAATACTCCAAAATCAATACTATAATTATAAAAATTTTGCGAGCCAAATCCTATACAATTTACAGTCTTCTGGAAAGAATTATCAGGACCGCCTATACCATAAACTGTTGTTATATAATCTCTATCTTCATATGTGATATCAATATCCTCAACTATATCAACTGAAATAAATGATTTTGCCGCTCCCGTATCTACTACCAATTTATCTATAATTTTTGATTTCCCTCTAAAAGTTAGCTTTAGTGATGTATATATTAACTGGCCATCAAAATAAATATCTATCTCCATTTACATAACTCCCCTGAATCCAACTGTTTTACGTATTAGAACCTCTATCTTTTCATTAGCAGTATGATAAACAAGGGTTCCTGGTTTACCGTGTACCAGTTCTCTTGTCGCTTCCTTAGGGTTATTTATATCACGTATTATGGCAACGTCATCAATTAGTTTTTTATCACCTTCGATATGACTCTCTAATATTTGCAGTAAAACATATCTTTCAGGAAATATCTTTCTAACTTCATCCCATTTCATTATAATCACCTACCTGTCTAATAAAAATCAATCGGGTTTATTAAAGTTACTCCCTCTATAATTTTGTTTGTAACTCTGGCACCTGTAGTATCTGCTTACTGATAACTTAATTTAAGTATACCACAAGTTCCCGTAAATATCATCTGATTGAAATAACACTACTTTTTTGGGCAATGCAAATAATAAATAGATAAATAGGTGTATCATATCTCAAGTCAACATAATATAAATACAGCTTAAGGGTATATTGAAAGAAATGCTCACTTGATTCAACTTGAGATTGGGTAAATGTGTTTAAGAATTTTTAAATACCCCAAACAATTTGTGTTCATACGGTTGCTTAAATTATAAGAAATTCTCCCGAATTTTATTGAACGAAGGTATTCAGTGAAAAAAACTTCAGTATTGCATCCAACAGTTCAGAGACGCTTGCCCATCATATCTTGCAAGCCTTTGGGCATTTGCTTGTATCAGGGGAAATTCCCGTCTGCAAGAATAATTTCGTACCCATGTCCATTTCCATTAGAATTTTCATAAATTCCGGGGATAAAATTGATGGAATACCTTTTAGCATATTCTCATTCCTATCTCAATATATATTAAGTTTCCTTCCTATAGCTTTAATTTTCATAGATTTTCAAAGCTATATAATTTATCTAAAGCAGTACTCTTAGAGCTCTTCAGAGACTGCTCCAAAGATCTTCTTAATATTTCTCCAGAGACCTGCATAAACTATTGCGAAGCATTGCCCGTAGCGCTACGGGCGGCCTCCGGCCGCAATTTTATCCCCTGGCAACTATCATTTCTCACTGGGTCTTTCACCCTTACATTCCTTCGTACAGCCTTATGGGGATAGATGGGGCTGTATTCATGCTCGTATGTAGGGTCGTTGCCCTAATGGAGAATTTCCTGGCTAAGCCTCATCTAAACTTTATAAACTTATTTAAATGCCTATGCAGTCTTTATTTGCGCGATCCTAAATTCACCTAGTACTTTTCCTGCATATAGCTGCTCCTTATTTACTAATGCCAGTATTACCTTAATTATTTTGATAGCTATCACTACCAAAGCCTGTTTTTTACATAACGGATTTTCTTTCCTATCAGTCAAGTGGTGGTATAAGAGCTTCATTTCCTTGTTTTTTGCCACCATTACCAGGGCTGCCTGGTAAAGTATATTTCGTAACATCGCCCTTCCTCTTTTTGAGACAACAGTCTTTCCTTTTCTATCTCCTGAGCTATCTTCAACAAGATTGAATCCAGCATATTTTCTTACTTGCTCCCAACTCTCGAACCTCTTTGGATCTCCTATTTCACCAAGGATGCCAGCCGCTGTCACTACACCTATGCCTGGAAAGCTGATCATATATTGGGCAATCCCGGTTGCCTCAAGTTTTTTCTCCATTTCAATCTCGATATTTGCCATTTACTTGCGTAAAAACTCGATCTCTTCTAAACATGATCGCATCCTTATCTTTGCAGATTCAGTGCCTGCTGTGACCCCTTATGGACTCTTCCGCTGCATCTAGCAGCTTCTTCGCCCGTTTCAGGCATGCTCCTTTTTTTACAGCCTTTTTAAATTCAAAAGCCATCCATCCGGGCCCAGTTCAATAACCTGCTGAGGGAAAGGAAAGTGGTACAATGCATGAGTAGCGAGCTTCCCTTCAAAATTTTTGAATACTTTTACAAACTCTGGAAAATACTCATCCAGGATCGCAACCAGCATATTCTTTACTACATTCAATTTGGCTCTCATCTGGCTGTGGGTGTTGCTCAATACTCTCAACTCTGCATATACGCCCTCCGGTAAATATACCTTGCTATACCTGCCATCTTTGACAAGCTTTGCTATTACAAACACATCCTTGCGGTCACTCTTAGTCTGCGTATTATCATCAAGTTCTTTGGCTTTCTTCACGTGATATGTATTCACCATCACCACTGGTATTCCATTTTGCTTTAAAAACCACGCCAGGCCCTTCCAATAGTGCTCTGTAGGTTCCATTCCAACGATAATCTCATCAAGTCCCTTTTTCTTTTCCAGTTACTAACCCTGTAGGATCGACCCTAAACTCACTGGAAATTATCTTCAGAGGTTACTTCAAAGACTTTCTTAAAAGTACTATTTTTGTCCATAGTATGCATTTGCTCCATGCTTACGCAGGAAATGCTTATCAAGCATATCCTGTGATATGGGCTTTATCTGAGGATTCAGTGCTTTTGTCTGTATTGCCGTCATGGCAACTTCCTCAAGAACTACGGAGTTGTGAACCGCCTCTTTTGCATTTTTCCCCCAGGTAAACGGCGCATGCCTTCTTACAAGAACTGCGGGAATATAATTTGCATTGAGGCTCTTGAAGGTTTCAATGATTACAAATCCTGTATTCTCTTCATAAGCAGACTTTATTTCACCGCTTGTCATATCCCGGGTGCAAGGTATCTCTCCATAGAAGTAATCCGCATGCGTAGTCCCATAAGCCGGTATGCCCATTCCTGCCTGAGCCCACGAGGTAGCCCATCTGGAGTGAGTATGGCAAACACCGCCTATTTCGAGAAATGCATTATACAGGGCTATATGGGTAGGTGCGTCTGAGGATGGCTTGAGCCTTCCTTCAACCACCATTGCGGCCATGTCAATAAGAATAATGTCGTCAACTTTCATAACATCATACTCAACACCGCTGGGTTTGATCGCAATAAGCCCGCTAGTTCTGTCTATTCCGCTGACATTGCCCCAGGTGTAGGTCACAAGTCCTCTGGCGGGAAGTTCCAGGTTTGCTTCCAAAACTGCTTTTTTCAAATTTTCCAGCATATATTTTATACCTCTTTGTTTATTACATGACTTTACACAAGATGAAATCTTATCTAAGGTAATCAACTGCTGCTCTTTCAATCACCAACCCCTGGGTGTAGCGCTTCATAAATTCATTAAATCCGGCAACATCCCTGGGGTCGGGAGCGATAGATTCACTCTTCTGTCCAGCAAAAATCCTGTTGCTGAGGAAGTCATCCAGCGACTCGTCTTCTGCTTTATTGATCATATACGAAGCAAGTAAGGCTATACCCCAGGCTCCACCCTCTCCGGCTGTTTCCATAATGGATACGGGAACATTAAAAGCGGCAGCCATGATCTTCATCCCAACTTCCCTGGTCTTGAAAAAGCCTCCATGTCCCAGAATTTTATCTACCTGAACCGATTCCTTTTCCAAAAGAATATTCAAACCGGTTTTAAGAGCGCCTAAAGCTGTAAATAAGTTGACGCGTATAAAATTAGCCAGGTTGAAGTTACTGTCGGATGAACGGACAAATAAGGGGCGGCCTTCCTCAAAATGGGTGATGTGTTCTCCGGACACGTAACCATAGGATAATAAGCCGCCGCAATCCGGCTCACCCTGGAGCGCCATACCAAGCAAAGTATCATAAAGCTTTGGTTTGCCGACTTCCAGGCCCAGAGCTTTGACAACTTCGCCAAACAAGCCAAGCCAGGCGTCATAATTTGATGTACAATTGTTGGAATGTGCCATGGCCACTAGTTAACCGGAGGGCGTTGTCACCAGATCGATTTCGTCATAAGCCCTGGACAGTTCCTTTTCAAGAACAATCATCGCAAATACGGATGTTCCGGCGGATACATTGCCGGTACGTACCGCTACACTGTTGGTAGCAACCATACCGGTTCCTGCATCACCTTCAGGAGGGCAAAGCGGAATTCCTGCTTGAAGCTCACCTGTAACATCCAGAAGTTTTGCTCCTTCTGCTGTGAGCTCCCCTGCCTTTTCTCCGGCTACCAAGACCTTCGGCAGGATGTCATCAAGGCGCCAGGGGAGATTTTTCGGACCAATGAGCTGATTGAACCGCTTTATCATTTCCGTATTAAATTCCCTGGTATCAAGGTCAATGGGGAACATGCCGGATGCTTCACCGACACCTAACACTTTCTGTCCGGTCAGTTTCCAATGAATATAGCCCGCAAGGGTCGTAATATGATTAATTTCGGATATGTGCTCTTCCTGATTCAGGATAGCTTGATAAAGATGGGCAATACTCCATCTTTGCGGTATAGGGTAGTTAAACAACTCTGTAAGAGTTTCAGATGCCTGGCAGGTTATATTATTGCGCCATGTACGGAAGGGTGCTAAAAGATTTTTTTGTTTGCCGAGAACCATATAACCATGCATCATTCCGCTGAAGCCAATAGCTCCCGTAATCTTTAGAGTTACCCCGAATTGCTCTTTTATACTGCCGGCCATTTTCTGGTAGCTGTCTTGAACACCACTCCAGATGTTCTCAAGGCTGTAAGTCCAGATGTTATTTACATAGCTGTTTTCCCAGTCATGGCTTCCTGAAGCAACGGGTTTATTGTCTGTATTTATCAGGACCGTTTTGATGCGGGTCGATCCCAGTTCAATCCCGATTGCAGTTCGACCGTTGACAATAGCATTTATCATCTCATTAAATTCAAGGCTCATACATCTCCCCCTATACTTTTTATTAACCCATGAGTACGTCTTCCCTTTCCCTGAAATAACCTGCTGTCTGCATAACGAGCTTTTCAAGAAGGGTCCTGTCAGGTTTTCCGTTCATTGCCGGATACGGGTCTCCTCCTGGTCCCAAGGGTTCGGGAGTGAAAAACCTGTCTCCGTTATTGTAGTCAATAAGATATAATGCCATTATAATAGTATCAAGATCGAGAGATCCGTCCCCCAAAGCACACCTGTTGCTGTCAGCCATATGAAGGTTCACAAGCATTTCTCCCGCATCAACTATTGCTTCTCCGATATGGGATTCACCAACTTGCATGTGGTATACATCACCGTTTATATGCTGAACTCCGGGATGGTTAACTGCAGCTATATATTTCTTTGCATCGGCTATTGTATGGATGAAGCTGACTTCTGCAGCTCTTATAGGCTCAATTGCAGCCTTGACATTATACTTTACAAAAAGGTCGGCTACCAGCGCCAGAGTCTCCACGCTTCTTTCGAATTCAGTGCTGTCATAAGCCCCAGGTCTTCCAACCGCTCCAGGTACAACCAGCATATAGATAGCGCCTACCTTTGCCGCAAATTCAAGCTCCCTCTTTATGTAGTCCACTGCAGCCTGTCTTTGCACAGGACGATTGCTGGACAAATCATTGTCGGCAGAAAACATTCCGCAGCTCCCGCCAACTTTAATGCCATAATCACCAAGCACTTTCAGTGTTTCATCGGGTTTATACCCCAGGTCTGGCCCATAGTGGTTGCCATGGAGCTCAATGTATTTTATTCCTGCCCTCTGCAGGCGTGCCGCAGAGTCTTTCAGAGATTCAATTCCAAAACCCCAGTTGCTCCATGACAGCTTAAGCCTGTTCTTAAGCCTTTCAGGATTGTTCTTTTTAAGCTTGAGAAACGCATTTCGGATCTTTTCATTCTTTATTTCAAAATTCAGTTTTGTCATTTTCGGTATCCCCCTTTACACTGGAACTGTTTTTGGCATTTCAGTATTGTTGTTGGCGAAGTGCTTGAGTATTACCAAATTGTCAAACCTGCTGCTATTGGTTATTGTCACACCGGCCTTTGCAGCTTTTTCACTTACAAAGTATTCGTCGGCGCTAAGATGTCCAAACCTTAGCATTACAGGAGTTTCAGCGTCAAATACTCCGAACTTTCCATAACCCTGCACAAAGATACAACCGTATGAAGCCTGATCCTTGATTACAACAGTCTGTCCCGGATACACTGAAAGTTCTTTTGCTGCAATATACTCATTTGCATAAGTAACCCATTTTTCAATGTGCTTATCATCCGAGCTAAAGGTAACCGGTGGTCTAAAGAATATCTTTTTATAGTGAGGATCCACATTCTTCTCCCAATCCAGCAAACTAATTACATAGTCCATATCAAACTTCTTGTCCTGGGGACAGTTCTCAACTAGAAACTCATAGGGGTAAATTTCACTGGATACAATATTCTCATAAACCGAGTTTACATCA
>VEPD01000298.1 GCA_012027035.1 Ruminiclostridium sp.
AATTAACATTATTATATATGTTTTTAGGTTTTGTTTTATATAGAAAACTCATCCAGTAGATTGTGCCCACAAACAAGCTTCCTCCGACAATGTTGCCCAATGTAACGGGGAAAAGATTATTCATGATGAAAGTCCCCCAATTAAGATGTCCCAGTTTTTCAGGAGTGACACCCAGGGAGGCTGCGGCCTGGACCCATAAGGGATTGCCCTTTGCCAGAATGCCCGCGGGAATATAGTACATATTGGCTATACTGTGTTCAAACCCTGATGTGATGAATAGCCATATTGGAAAGAATATTGCCAGCAGCTTGCCGGCTATATCCTTTGTGGCGGAAGCCATCCACACCGCCATACACACCAGCCAGTTGCATAGGATGCCCAAAAAGAAAGCATTTCCAAAAGGCAGGCCGGTCTTGTATGCGGCCAGCTTTATTGTAAATCCACCAAGCAGTCCGTTGGAGAAATTGAATTGTCCTGACCAGAAAATAAACAAAACTATGATCATCGAACCGATAAAATTTCCAAGGTATACAAGGGACCAATTCTTCATCAATTTTTTCCATCTGGATTCACCCTGCAGACATGAGACAACAATGAGGGTGTTACCGGTAAACAGCTCCGCACCTGTAATGACAACCATCATCAATCCGGTGGCGAAAAGAGCTCCGGCAAGGGCTTTCCCAAGGCCAACGGATGTAATTGTATGAATAGCGGTGTTTGAGCCTTCTGCTGCAAAAGCTATGAACGCACCCGCAAGGATTCCCAGCAGCAGCAGCCTGTATGCAGGTAGATTTGATTTCTTTCGGCCAATTTCAACGAACCTTTCTGTAATTTCCGAGGGATTAAGATTAATATTTTCCATGTTCAATACCTCCTTTTTGTATTCCGCCGGCGTATTTGCCGGCTGTGATAGTAACTTTTTGCATGCATTCCTGAATCGCATTTACTTCATTTACCTGCCCGTGATCTTTATTTTAGGTGTTGCAAGTATTTTTTCGGACGCCAAACCCTGTTAATATATTAACAATAATTTTTCTGCCACCTCCTTTAAACGATTTTATAATAGCATTTGTATTGTGTCTGGGTATTGCAATAACCTATGCTTTTTTGTATATTATTATCTTTGTGAAATAAATAACTAAACAGAGTGCCTTAAACTCCCGGTGATTGTTTACGTAATACCGTAAAAAAACCGCTCATCGATACAGATGAGCGGTTTCAAATCACTATTCAATCTTTTTTTCATCAGGGGATTTTAAGGAACCTTTATCTTCGGTGGACGTGGTCGAGGCGGATAACTTTTTTGACAGATACATTTGTACCCAGATTGCAAAGGCCGTTATGCATAGGCATAGGAGAATTATCCACATAAAACAAACCCTCCCCAAAGATTTTTGATATCTGCATGTAAAAAAACTGTATCTAACAACTATTTTATAATTTCTCGAAATAAATATCAACTATTCTTTATAGCCTTTATCTTGGTAATCCTATTAGAATACTTGACATTTGGCATAGTGTCATTTAAAATAACACTATACACACTATTTGTTTCGGGTTCAATTCGTGTTTGATTTACAGCGTTAAAAATGTTTACGAGCTATTTGGATAATATTTTAACAAACCCCAGGAGTAACCAAAAGTAAGAGTCAGGGAGATTTAGTATGCTTCAAGACGATATTAAAACAGAAAACAGCCTTACAGATATATACGGACCTGTGTCGAAAGATCTGGTTTTGGTAGAGGAAGAGCTAAAGAATATCATAAGGGAATTTTCTTTTCATTCAACAAAAGATACACTTGAATATTTTTTCAGAATTCCAGGGAAGCGGCTTCGTCCCGTTTTACTTTTGCTTTCAGCCAGAGCCGCCAACAGCCATATTTCCGGCGCCATGGAAAAGGAAATCATCCGGATGGCGGCGGCAGTGGAATTAATACATGCGGCCAGTCTGATACACGATGATGTAATTGATGAGGATTTACTGCGGCGTGGCCAAAAAACATTAAACAATGTATACGGCAATAAAATAGCGGTTTTGGCCGGAGATGCGCTTTATTCGCGGGCGTTTCTCATGATTTCCAGCCAGTTCCCCAAAGGCTTTATGCAGCTGATAACCGGCATGACAGAGAGTATGAGCATGGCGGAAATAGAGCGAGTAGGCGGGAATGAGCTGACTTACAGCAAGGATATGTATTATAATCTGATAAAGAGCAAGACAGCCCTTTTTACGGCATATTGCTGCAGGTTGGGGGCTAATCTGGCTACATCGGATATAAATACAGTTTCTGCCCTGGAAAACTACGGAATGAATTTCGGAATGACATATCAAATAGTTGACGATTATGCGGATAATGATCCGATAGCCGTCAGACATATCGGGCTGAAGGAGTCGGAAGAATTTGCGAAGCAGGCGGAATCGTGCCTGCAGGGGCTGGAGGATTCGGTCTATAAAACGAATCTGATTTATCTTATAAGATATGTTTCCAGTCTGGCGCACATAAAGGTCTGACTATACTATACGACACAAAGGACGTGCTGTTATGAATTTAAACAAACAATCTTTCAGAGATGCCTTGATCAATCCCGACTTATTATCCATATCCTGGGAAATCATTCCGGGAAGAGGCGCGCTGGAGGACTCCCAGGAAAATGTGCTGAGATTGGCGGAACAGGCGGCAAAGGGCGGCAAAATAAACGCTATCACAATTACCGACAATCCCGGTGGCAAGCCTGCCCTGCATGCTTCCTCAATAGCTGTCGAGATTAGCAGGCTGGGTATTGAACCTTTAACCCATTTTACCTGTAAGGACAGAAGCAGAAATATCTTGCAAAGCGAGCTGTATGCTCTGGAAAGAGCAGGATTGAACAATCTGCTTGTAATGTCCGGCGACTATCCGACAGAAGGTTATACCGGCAGGTCAAAGCCTGTTTTCGATATGGATTCGGTTCAGACACTGAGAATGATTGAATCAATGAATAAAGGGGAGGTGGTTGCGGCCCCCAAAGGTCCCATAACGCTAAAGCCCGCCAATTTTTTTGCGGGCGCGGTGGTTTCTCCTTTTAAGAACACTGAAGCCGAGCTTATTCCACAGTTATACAAACTCAAAAAGAAAATCAAAAGCGGTGCAAAATTTATAATTACCCAATTGGGCTACGACCCCCGGAGATTTGATGAGCTGCGCAGATATATGCAGCTGAACGATTTGAATGTGCCTTTAATCGGCAATGTTTTTATACTTCCCGCCGGTGTTGCCAAGGTAATGAATAAAAATCTTGTTCCGGGATGTGTAGTTACGGACGAGATGGTTAAAATGCTGGAAGAGGACAAGAATCAATACGGTAATTCGAAAGACAGACAGCTTTTAAGGGCTGCCAAGCTCTATGCCATATTAAAGGGCCTCAAATATGATGGAGTTAATATCAGCGGCCATGGTTTGAAATACCAGGATGTCGAGTATATAATCGCCCAGGGTGAGGAATTGAGTAATAACTGGCAGGATATTGCCGGTGAATTTATCACTCTTCATAAAGAAGGTTTCTATTATTTTGAAAAAGATATGTCTACAGGTTTGAGTACCAGTAAGCCTGTTGATACAAAAAAACAGGCTCGAAGAAATTCTCCCTTGGATATAAGTTTTTCGAAGGCATACATCATACCTACTTTACAAAAGAAGGATTCATGTATCCTCTGCTGAAAAAAATGATACTTGCTTCGCATGGCAATGGTTGGGAGAAATTCTTCACCGGCCTGGAATATGGTATAAAACACCGGACACATGATTGCCGCAAATGCGGTGATTGTGCAATGCTTGAAAGAGGCTATATCTGTCCTATGTCCCAGTGCCCGAAACAGCAGAGGAACGGGCCTTGCGGCGGAAGCTTCAATGGCTGGTGCGAAGTATATCCGAATGAGAGAAAGTGCATATATGTCAGGGCATATGAACGTTTGAAATACAACAATAAGGAATCGAAATTGGGCGAAGGCTATATCAGACCCTGCGACTGGGATCTGTATGAAACATCCTCATGGTATAATTTCTATGCAGGTAAGGATTGGCAGGGCTTTTTAGATTCCGGCGACTAATATTGCAGCGAAAACTACCGATCATATCCTTGCAGAAATAACGCGTTTAAGCTTTCTCGATTGTTTCTGCAAGGCGCATAACTGCTGATATTAATGAAGTTTTCGTTGTAGTACTAATACTACAGCAAAGTAGTACTAAAGAAAAATAATGCTTTGGTAATGGCTCATCATTGGCGCTGAACCATTTTTTTCCATTCGCCGTATAAAATAATTATTGCAGCATATACATGTTGCAAAAAACTGTGTTTATTAGTTAATGTTTTCACAATATAAGCAAAAGGCAATGCGTTATAATGTACAAAAAAGTGGAATATATTGCAATACCTTGATGCTTCATAATGCTATTATAGAATTACTGATGGGGTGCAGTGGAGAAAACATTGTTAATATATTAACTGGCCTAATTTGTATTATGGACGGGTGATAATCATATGAATCATCACATTCTGGTAATCGGTGGAGGACTGGCCGGATGTACCGCCGCATTGGAACTGGCAAATGGCGGTAAAGAGGTAACAATCCTGGAGAAATCCGGAAGAATCGGCGGCAAGGTGCGGAATTACGGCTGCAAAGCTACCGACCGCTGCAATAACTGCGGTCTTTGCCTTGTGAAAGACCTCTGGAATCAGGTAGAAAGACATAAAAACATCAATATTGTTACAGATACCAGGCTGACTGACGTTCAAGGATCAAAAGGCAATTTTTCCATTGGATGGAAAAAAGGAAGAAATGTCGGAATGCTGGATAGCATAGAAGATATTATTGTTTCAACCGGGTTTGAGGAATCCTCTTCAGTATACACAGGCAGTCTCGAATTAACTGCTGAAGCCGGTATAGTCAGCGGGCGGCAGATGGAGGAGCTGTTTTTAAAAAGGACGGACAACAGGGTTTTTGCTGAGAGCCCGAAAAGTATAGCATTTATCCAGTGCTTTGGTTCCAGAGATGTTCATGAAAAAGCCGCTTACTGTTCCAGGGTGTGTTGCGGCTATTCTACCAGAATGGCCAGGGTATTGCGAAAGATTTACCCTGAGGCGGAAATTGTCTTCTTTTATATGGATATACAGAGGGTTGAAGCCGGTGAATACTTCAATTGCCTGAATAATGAGGGAATTGAGTTCATCAGGTGCAGACCTGTGAAAATAAAGCCCGGAAAGCCCAACCGGATTCAGTATGATCAGCCTGGAGCAGGTTCTGTTTTTGAAAAGGAATTTGATATAATCATCCTTTCTGAGGGAATCCATCCTGCGAAGGACACAGAGCTGCTGGCGGAGCTATGTATGCTGAAAGTGGGTGGGAACGGCTTCTTGAAGTATGTGAAGGATGGAGAGCCCAGAGGAATTTACCTGGCGGGATGTGTTTCCGGCCCGGAGAAAATTGAAGAAGTGCATTCTGAATCGCTGGCTGTGGCAAGAGGAATTTTAAAACAGGCAGTTATGAGCACTGAAAATGTTGCCTCCCGTTTTTCTGAAAATTCCGGTCGCAATGGAC
>VEPD01000363.1 GCA_012027035.1 Ruminiclostridium sp.
GATAGATATCATCTCTCGGAATGCAGTATAAAAAAGATAATAAACTGCTTCAAGCAAAAGGAATTCGGCAAGGTGATGCGTTGAACCAGTCTGCCTTCGGCGGCCACGGCATGTGAGGCCGGATAAACAAAACCATGGATTAAAAAGTTAGCATAATACAAAGAAAAGGATGTAAATAAATGATGAGTATAAATAATTATGGATGGGATTTACATTTTGAACGGGAATGGAATGAAAAGTTTGCATATGGTAAGGCGACAGAGCTTTCGAATGGCAGTCCCAGATGCTTGCCGGTACATGCGGGGCCAGCCGCTGACTGTGTTAACTGCTCGTCCAGGCAGCCCGGAAGAATCATAGCGGATTATGGGCAGATACTTAAGGTTGCTGTTGATGATGGGGAGCTAAACGTCAACAGGCCTGTGCAAAAGCTTGAGAATGATATGCAGATGGCAGTTGGAGACTGGGTTGTGCTGGAGTATGCTGCAGAGACTCAAGCGATATGTATCCGTTCCGTTCTGACAAGAAAGACAAAGTTTTCAAGAGCTGCTGCCGGTATTGAAGTAAAAGAGCAAATCTTAGCAGCAAACGTAGATACTGTCTTTATTATTCAATCGTTGAACAGGGATTTTAATATGAGGAGACTGGAGAGATACCTGATCGCGGCCTGGGAAAGCGGGGCTATACCGGTCGTTGTGCTGACCAAGGCAGATTGTTGTGATGATATACCGGATAAAGTGGCGGTTGTCAATTATACCGCACCTGGCGTTGAAGTACATGCCATTAGCTGTGTTACGGGAGAAGGGATTGAAGAAATCCGAAAATACTTCGCGTATGGCAAAACAGTTGCTTTACTTGGTTCTTCAGGTGTTGGCAAATCGACTCTGGTAAATACCCTGATAGGGGAGGAGCTTTTGAAAACACAGGCAATTAGAGAGGATGACAGTAGAGGAAGACATACTACAACACACAGAGAGCTTGTGCTTTTGCCGGGTGGAGGATTGATTCTTGACACACCGGGGATGCGGGCATTATCTCTTTGGGAGGCTGACGCCGGCATGGAGATAATGTTCAGTGATGTTGAAGAACTGGTAAGGCTATGCCGTTTCAATGACTGCAGGCACCAAAGCGAGCCGGGATGTGCCATAAGAGAATCGTTGGACACCGGAAAACTGGAAATGGAAAGATGGGAAAATTGGTTGAAGCTGCAAAAGGAGCTGGCACACCTTGAGGCCAGGAAGGAAGGCAAGCAGCGGCTGTTGGAAAAGCAATGGAGCAAGCAGATATCGAAGTTTCAGAAGCAATTCCATAAGGGGAGAATGTAGAAGAATGAGTGAATTAAAGTTTGAATTATCGAAATACGATTAACTCCGAGATGGCTGCTACAGGATTTAAAATTAAAATATGTCTGGAATGACCTGACAGGCAGCAGCTTCATTGAAGGCCAAGCATGCAACCGGAGGTGATTGTTCCGAATAAGGACGGATATTATTAGCTTCTCCGGCAAGTATTTATTGATATACTGCCGGGGCGTTTTTTTATCGGGTTTTTGTGCAGTATTCACCGGCATTGCAGTAGTTCGTTCGAAGGTCTATAATATAAACGAAAAAGGCAGATTTTAATTGGAATGAATCTTTTGAGTGGTTGGGCGGATTACAGGTGATAAACTTTAATAATCTCCCTGCCGATATGACCGGCTATATTGTCCCTGAATCCGAGTATTTGGTATTTTCAACCTCAACGTCGGATGCCGGAAGTTTTATCGAGAACCTGAAGCAGGCATGGAAATATATTGCTTTGACAGGCCTTCCGGATTCGGGGTATAAACATGCAGGAACACATGAGTTGACTATATATCGTCCAGAAATAAATCCTTTTTCAAAGGATATTTATATACCCGTTATTAAAGCAGCAATCAAAGAGGTGCAGGATGGCGAAAGTAAGTTCAAAATTCATAACAGTGTGGCAGACAGCCTGGAAAGAGCAATCAATCTGGTTGGCGGAGTGGAAGAGTTTATCCGGCATGACGACACTTGAAGGGACAATGGGAAACAGCAGCAAGACAAAACGATAAAAATATAGACAAAAATATAGCAGCAGAAAACACCAAAACTAATCAAGAAAATAAAGCAAGAAGGCATTGCATCTTTATTACAACGGAGGTATAATATACCTATAGATTATGACCAGGTAATAGTACCAAGTGATATTTAAACGGGGGGTATGATAATGGAAATAAGATTTCATGGAAGGGGCGGGCAGGGTATTGTTGTAGGTTCAAGCATCCTGGGAAGGGCTTACTTTTATTCAGGCAATCAGGTTCAGTTTTTCCCCGAATTCGGTGTTGAAAGAAGAGGGGCCCCGCTTCAAGCTTTTTTAAGAGTGTCCGGAACTAAAATCAAGGAGCATTATAATATTTATGAGCCCGACCACATTATATTATTTGACAGCGCGCTGCTGAAATCGGTTAATGTAACCGAAGGGCTGAAAGACGGAGGATGGATACTGATAAACAGCAGAAAAGCTCCCGGTGAATTTGCATTTGTCAAAAATTGCAGGGTTGCAACAATAGATGCAGATGGAATATCTCTGGAAAACAAGCTTGGAAATGCAGCTTCGCCTATAATAAACGCAGCGGTTGCAGGTGCGTTTGCCAGATTAGTCGGTATTCTGCCCTTTGATTCGGTTGCAAAAGCCATCGCGGAATCGGTACCTGCAAAGATAGAGGAGAACATAATATCTGCAAAAACTGCCTACGAAAAGGTTATGATGGGGGTGATTATGTGATTGGAGACGCCGTATTCAAAGGTGAAAAGGATATGCCTGAAATGCCGGTTACCATTGGAAAAATGAATGACAACAAGACGGGCGGCTGGAGAAACATAGCTCCGGTTATAAATATCGACAAATGTTCGGGATGCATGATTTGCTGGAAATTCTGTCCTGATGTATCCATACAGATTGTTGCGGAGCTGCCGGTTATTAATTATGACTACTGTAAGGGATGCGGGATATGCTCAGTGGAGTGTCCCAAAAATGCCATAGAAATGGTGGTGGAGGATAAATGAAAACGGTATTGACGGGCAACTATGCGGTTTCATATGGAGCTAAGCTGGCTGGTGTGCAGGTTATAGCAGCATATCCCATAACACCTCAGACGCAGATAGTTGAAAAGCTTTCCGAGATGTGTGCGAAAGGTGAACTAAATGCCAGATATATGAATGTTGAATCCGAACACTCCGCCCTGGCGGCATGTATCGGGGCCTCAGCCACCGGAGCAAGGGCTTTTACCGCCACATCGTCCCACGGTCTGGCCTATATGCATGAACTGCTTCACTGGACGTCCCGCGCAAGATTGCCCATAGTTATGGCAAATGTAAACAGGGCAATGGGGCCCGGGTGGAATGTCTGGGTTGACCAGAATGACAGTCTTTCCCAGAGGGATACGGGATGGATGCAGGTCTATTGCAAGGACAATCAAGAAGTTATAGACTCCATAATAATGGCTTACAAAATCAGTGAAAAGGTTTTGCTTCCTACGATGATCAATCTTGATGCTTTTGTCCTTTCCCATACTTCAGAGCCTGTGGAAATTCCGGAGGTAGAAAAAGTAAAGGAATTTCTGCCTTCCTACTCGCCGGAAATAAGGCTGGATATCGATGACCCGCGGACATTTGGCACTTTAGCCGGCCCCGAGGTATACAGCGAGTTTCAATATAAAATTCAGAAAAGTATGGAAGATGCTGAAACAGTTATAAAAGATACATGCGCAGATTTTAAGGATTTCTTCGGAAGAAGCTATGGAATGGTTGAAGCATATAAGCTTGACGATGCAGATGAGGTTATAATAGCAACTTCCACTATGGCGGAAACCGCAGCAACCGCGGCAGACAGGCTGCGGAGCGGGGGAGTGAAGGTGGGCGTACTGAGGATCAGGTATCTGAGGCCTTTTCCTGCTGAAGAAATATACGGATTGATTAAAGGGAAGAAGCGCGTTATTATCCTGGACAGGAATATATCCTTCGGCGCGCAGGGCATCTTCTGCCAGGAAGTCAGGGCGGGAGTTTACGGCAGACCGTGTGCGCCCGATATCTATGGATACATATTAGGCCTGGGAGGCAGGGATGTTACACCCGATAAGATAATCAACATTTACAAAGATATAAAAACCAGTTCGGATTCAGCAAAAAGAATGTATTGGGGGGATATTAAACTATGAAGCTTACAATTCCTCAGGAAGAATTGATTACGTCGGGGCATACCGCCTGCCAGGGATGCGGAGCCATGCTGGCAATGCGTTATGCATTGAAGGCTTTAGGGCCGAAAACCATGATATCCGTATCTGCATGCTGTCAGATAGTAATAACAGGTCCTGTTACTCATACGAATCTCGACGTGCCTATGCTGGCATCTGCATTTGCCTCGACTGCGTCATTTGCGGCTGGAATAAAAGCAGGCCTTGCGGTACAAGGGAAAGAAGATATTAATGTTGTTGCATGGGCAGGCGACGGCGGAACCTTTGACATAGGTATTCAAGCCTTAAGCGCAGCAGCAGAGAGACATGAAGACATTTTTTACTTCTGTTACGACAATGAAGCATATATGAACACCGGCAGGCAAAGGAGTTCAGCCACGCCATACGGTTCATGGACAATGACTACTCCAAAGGAAAACCTCAAGGACGTCCCCAAGAAAGATATAGTAAAAATCATGGCGGCACACAAAATAGAGTATATAGCTACCCTGTCCATAGCGCATCCGGAGGATTTTATCAGGAAAGTGAAAAAAGCGGCACAAATAAAAGGTACAAAGTTCTTTCATATTTTGTCGCCATGTCCGTCCGGATGGCTGAGTAAACCTGAGAATACCATACAAATAGCTCGGATGGCAGTCAGGACGAATATCTTCCCGCTTTATGAAATAGAGGACGGAGAAAGATATACCATAAATATGAAATTCAAAGATAAAACTCCGGTTGAAGAATATTTAAAGATGCAGGGAAGGTATGGATATCTTACAGAGGGAATGATCAATCAAATCCAGGACGAGGCGGATAGAAATTGGGATGACCTACTTGAAAAAGA
>VEPD01000067.1 GCA_012027035.1 Ruminiclostridium sp.
CTTCATATCCGGCAGATCTACACGCTTCTATTACATATTTGCGTGTTATTCCTTTCAGCACATGCGTACCTGGAGCAGTAAAAATCCTATCCTCCTTGACAAAGAACACATTTGATTTGCTGCCTTCGGTGATATTGCCGTTATTATTGCATAACAGAACCTCAAAGTATCCGCCTTCCCTGATTTTTTTATCGGCGGCTTCCCTGTTTGCTTGATTTATAAGCTTGATATTCGGGTTTTCCCTCTCAAGCTTCAGCAGACCTACCTTTACTCCCTTTTCAATCATTTCCGCATCAGGATAATAACTTTTACTGATATACATTAATATTTGCTTGCCGCCGTCAGTTAACATAACCATTATCTTGACATTACAATTAAGTTTACCGTTAGCCCCGGCAGTCTTTTTTATCCAGCCGTCCAATGCGTTCAAGGAAAACCCGGGTTCGGAGCCTGAATCTCTAATTGAACTCCGCATGCGTTCATAATGATCCTCAAGGAAAAGCGGGACACCGTCAATAAGCCTTATAACTTCATAAACGGATTTATTTCCTGCCGCTGCCGGCATTTCAGTACCGGCTGTGTCCCTGAGCTCACCATTATAAATATAGTAACCGCCATCATTATCAGTCATTTTTCATACACCTTTAAATACGTAGTATTATGCATTATATCATAAAATAAAAATTTAGGGCACTTCAAATGCCCTAAACTTTTGGTGATTGCCTTACGCAATACCACAAAAAGACTGCCTGCGCCATGCAAACAGTCTTTCTGAATATCTACGATTTAAACTTTAAAATCTTTCAAGGCATCTCCAGCCTCACTGCATTTCCTGCAACTTTTTTATCTCCGTATAATGCAGTTACGCTGAAATAATAATTCTCCCCTGCCATGAACCTTCCGCCTATATCACCGCCATTATAAGAGTTGCCGCTTTCTATTTCCACACTTGTAGTATTTCTGTCAGTGATATACTCGAAATAACCGTCATCGGGATAAACCGGCCCGGAATTGCCTTTTGACGCTACTACCTTGTACCCGGTGAAGTCTTCATCATTTATTTTTTCCCATTTTACTATTATTTTACCTTCATCAATTTCAGCGCTTACCTCGGGTACCGTATATCCTGTGCTTTCATCAGCAGGAATGGTATCCTGAGGATCATCGTAAACCTCTTTTTCTTCTTCCAGAGTAATTTTTTCCTCATTTTGTTTGAAAGCATTATATAGGAGTACAGCTGCCTGCGCACGGTTCAGGGTCTCCTGCGGAGCAAATAATTTCCTGCCATTTTCTTCATATCCCTGCATTACATTATGCTTAACCGCAATTGCTACATATTTCTTTAATTTTGGTGAAATTTCATTCTTGTCGTCATAGGAATCCAGAATACTTTCATCAACGGTTTCCTTGGAAAATCCCAAAGCTTTAACCAGCGCCACCGCCATATCCTCACGCATCGACAGTTCGAAAGGATGGTAGAATAGCCGGTTGTCATCGGTCCTGTATAAAGTGAGATATGGCTTTGCAGTTTCAACAAATTTAAATTGCCATCTGCCTTTTTCAATATCTTCGAATGAAGATGCCTCAGGGTTTATTAACTTTAATTTAAGAGTAAGAACCATCATTTTTGCGAATTCATCTCTTGCAACGGCTTTTTCCGGACTGAACAGCCCATTTCCAGTCCCTTCCGCAATTTTGCTCGCAAGCATCCAGGATATGGCATTAAATGCCCAATGATCTTTTGGAACATCCTTAAACCCTTTTTCAAAATTTTCATGGTTATTGTCTTCAGTAGCAAAGGATGCCAAAGGGAAAATAAAAGTAAATATCAGAATCAGACTCAATACAAAAATAGAAGCTTTTCTAAACTTCATTATTCTACACCCCCTATCTGTTTAATTATAGTAAAGTCTCAGTATTTACAAAATAGGCTTGCTTTCTTAATTATTACAGGTAAGATTCGGGACTGTTCACTTATCCCATAAGAATATAGTCCCAGGCAAAAACATCACGAATAAACAATTGAAATCCAGGCATTTTTAGTATACTATAATTACTACAGCGAAAAATACATATATGTTAAGAACCAGGGGGTTGATTAAATGATTTCCAGTAAGATTAAGGATAATTTAAGTAAATCGTCTTTTATCAGAGCGATGTTTGAAGAAGGCGCGAAGCTTCGAAAGCAATATGGAGCCGACAAGGTCTTTGATTTTTCCATAGGAAATCCCGATATAGAACCGCCGGTAATTGTAAAGGAAGCATTGATAAAAGCAGTTATGGATGAAAGGCCGAAGCTGCACGGCTACATGAGCAATGCAGGCTTTGCAGACGTCAGGGCGAGCATCGCCGCACGTTTGTCAAAGGATACAGGATCTACTGTGTCGCCGGAAAACATCGTAATGACCTGTGGAGCAGGCGGGGCCTTGAATGTAGTCCTTAAAACCTTGTTAAATCCCGGGGATGAAGTCATAGTACTGTCTCCCTATTTTGTAGAATACCTGTTTTACATCGATAACCATGGCGGAAAAAGCGTTATTGTCGAAACAGACCATACTACCTTCCAGCCTGATCCCGAAAAGGTATACAAGGCGGTCAATGAAAAGACAAAGGCTATCATAATTAATTCACCGCACAATCCCACAGGTGTGATTTATTCCAGGGCTGTACTTGAAAAGATGGCGGAAAAGCTGGCTGCAAGGGAAAAGGAATTTGGCGCCTCCATTTGTGTCATTTCAGATGAACCATATAGTAAAATTGTGTATGACGGCGCCCAGGCTACTCCGGTGTTTGAAATATTCAAGAATTCGATAATAGTGGATTCCTTCAGTAAATCACTTTCCCTTCCCGGCGAAAGGATCGGATATATCGCTGCGAATCCAGCCATTGAAAATATACAGTTGCTTATGGACGGTTTAATATTTGCTAATAGGACCTTAGGCTTTGTAAATGCCCCGGCGCTATTTCAGAGAATACTGCCCGAATCCCTGGGCGCAGTGGTTGAGGTGGAGCAATACAAGAGAAGAAGAGATATGCTTTATGATAATCTGATTAAATTCGGATATGAATGTATTAAACCGGAAGGCGCATGCTAGCTGTTCCCTAAATCATTGATCCCCGATGATGCGGAATTCTGCAGGCGCGCGATGAAGTACAATCTTGTAATCGTACCCGGCAAAGGCTTCGGTTGGCCCGGACATTTCAGGATAGCCTATTGCGTGGATATAAATATAATAAAAAATTCCAAGCCGGCATTCGAAGCGCTGGCAAAGGAATTTAAGTAAAGTACTTTTTACAGCTTTAATCCCTTGCTTTTATGACCAGCAGCAAGCCATCTTTGATGGTGACGGTAGCCGTATCTTCAGCGAATTCATTACTTACGCCCCAAGTGGTACCAAACTCCAACGTAGCATTTCTTAGAGGATAATACAGGCCTTCCGTTGTAACGCCGGTAACTTTGCCACCCACCGGAACAAGTGATATTTTAACATTCTTCACTCTTGTGAGCTTTATATTCCTGTTTATCATTTCGATTTCATTGTGTTCATCTGCTATAATTCCCTTTATACCTGCTTCAAGAAGTATCTTCAATAAAAAGACATTTGCCATGGTATGGTCAAGCCGTGTACCTATGGCGCCCAGAAGGATCACCTCGTCGCAGCCCCTGTCAATTGCAAGCTGTACCGCTAACTGTGTATCCGTTGCATCCTTTTCAACGGGGAATCGTACAACTTCGGCGCCTGCGTCCAGAATCGAATTAAAATCACGCTCACCGATTGAATCGAAATCGCCAATCAGAATGTCCGGCAGGATACCGAGTTTCCCCAGATGAGATGCGCCGCCATCCGCACAGATGATTAAATCCGCTTTTTCAAAATACTTTCCGATATTTTCATAATCCATAATGGACCCGCCGCATACAACAATCCCAGTCATTATACTACTCCGCCATAAGCCTTTTCCCTGAGGCTCCTGATAATCTCTTCAGCATCAGGAGCATTGAAAACCGTCGATCCCGCCACTATGACATTGGCGCCGGCCTCGGTGATCCTGTATATATTGCTCAAGTCTATACCGCCATCCACCTCAATATCGATGCTCAATCCTTTTTTTGTACACAGCCTTTTCAAATCTCTTATTTTTTCCGTTGCAGACTCAATAAAGGATTGACCTCCAAAGCCTGGATTCACAGTCATCAGCAGTACCATGTCAATGTCGTTCAGTATCCAGTCCAAAGTAGACAGTGAAGTAGCCGGATTTAAGGCAACTGCCGCCCTTACGCCGGATTGTCTGATTTTTTGCACGGTACGGTGAAGGTGCGGACAGCTTTCCACATGCGTACAAATAATATCTGCTCCTGCGCTGGCAAAAGCCTCTATATAATTATCCGCATTTTCAATCATTAGATGAACATCAAATGTACGGCGCGTAGTCTTTCTGAGACTTTTTACAACAAGCGGCCCCAAAGTGATATTGGGTACAAAGTGGCCGTCCATGACGTCAATATGTATATAATCGGCCCCGGCCCTGTCTATTCTGGTTATTTCCTCTCCCAGCCTGGAAAAGTCCGATGCCAGTATTGACGGCGCTATTTTAATCATTGCCTTTTCTCCTTCTCCTTGTTGGATTTCTTGTATTTCATATCATTCAACTTTTTAAGATAACCTAATAATTCAATATATCTCTCATATCTTCCCATGTCAATCATACCGTTGCTAACCAGTTCCTTGATTTTACAGTCAGGCTCATTTGCATGGCTGCAGCCTGAAAATCTGCAGCTTTCAGCCGGATTTGAAAACTCACTGTAATAATGCTGCAGTTCATTTTGTTCGATGCTTTCCAGTTCGAAAGAACTAAACCCCGGCGTATCGGCGATATAACCGCCACAGGACAGAGGTATCAGCTCCGCATGGCGCGTGGTATGCTTTCCTCTGTCGCTCCTTATGCTTAAATCCCCTGTCTCCATAATCAAATCCTTGAGAATACTGTTAAGTAAAGTTGATTTTCCCACACCCGACTGACCTGCAAAAACAGTAACCATCGATCCCAGCTTGTCCTCCAGCTCATCAAGTCCCTGGCCGGTTTTGACGGAGGTTCTTAGAAAATCATATCCGGCATTTTTATAAGCTTCTGAAATTTTTCTACCCGCATCATCAATATCGAGATCAAGCTTGTTTAAGCAAATGACAGGCTTAATATTTTCTTTTGCAGCCTTAACCAGCAATTTATCCAAAAGCAGGAAGTCAGGAACCGGAGATCTGGCTGCAATGACCAATATAACCTGATTTATGTTTGCAACGGCAGGTCTGGTCAACTGTGAAAATCTGGGGAGCACCTGATCAAGACTGCCTTTTTGGCTACCTTCATCTGTTATGGAAAAATTTACTTTGTCACCAGGAAGAGGAATCACATCATTTTTTCTGAAGATTCCCCTTGCTTTGCATTCATATATTGCTTCATCCGCTGAAATATAGTAAAATCCGCCTATGCCCTTTAATATAATGCCGGTTGGCAAATGCAATACCTCCCCGGGCCGGATTCATACGTCTGCTTCCGAAACCCGATCTCCGTCAAACTTTACCTCCACATGTGTCGACCCTTTTGAAGAAACAGGAATATTCAAGGGCAGCGGGAAATCACTTTTTGCGACTTTTCTGTTAAAAATGACTTTTGTATCCGACCCCGCCGGCGTAGCTACAATGTATACAAGAATTTCATCGCCGTATTTGTCAGGATCATCAAGAACCACTTCCCATTGCAAATACCCATCGGATATCTTCCTTGTATCCCCTGTCTGTGTTGTATTCTGCTGATCCGCGTCTTCCGAATAGGTCAATTCCACTGCCGTACCTTCATCCACTATTGTGTTTGCCAGCGGATATTGACTTACAATGGAAGCAGTATCGCTCACAATATCGGAAGGCGTTGTTTTACCAATAGCAAGATTATTATCCTGAATAAGCTTTTCAGCATCGGCCCTATGCAATCCGACAAAATTCGGTACCGTCACCTGCTTTAGCTCAGGCCCGAGGCTTTCATACAGGGTAACCACGGTTCCGGGCTTCACCTGTTCCAATGCTCCGGGATCAGTTCTTATAACCAGCCCCGTTGCAATCTCTTCACTATATTCAGTCTCAACTGCGGTTTGAAGCTTCAAATCCTTCAGGTTCTGCTCCGCTACTCTCAATTCACCTTTAGATACATCAGGAATAGTTACCATCTCAGGTCCGTCGCTGATTTCAAATTTTATAGTGCTTCCGGGCTTCAATGTCATATTTGGAGCAATGCTTTGGGATATTATCTGGCCCTTGTCAAAAGAATCACTGAAAACATGTTTGCCTTCCACTGCAATTATATTGCTTTTTTTCAATTCTTCCTGGGTCATGGTAAAGTCATCGCGGACATAATCGCTTACTATGAATTCATTATTTTTCGGCATTAAGGTAGGAATAACTATCTTATACCCAATATAGGTGAAAATGGATACTATAATAATTCCTGTTATTATTCCCAGCCAGATACTCAGCCTGTCTTTTCTTTTTCTGGGCATTTCCTCTTCATCATCCTCCGGCGATATATCGTCTTTGTCATATTTCATTTTATCCAATGTAATCATTTTCTTGGTTGGGAATTCTTCTTCCTTGCCAACTCCGTTTTTTTTCGGCACCAGATCGGGATCTTTTACAACTCTCTGCAAATCGGCAAGTAATTCGGATGCGCTTTGATATCTATGATTCTGATCTTTTTTTATCGCTTTCATGATTATATCGTTTATGCCTGCAGGTATCCTGGGGTTGATATCCTGAGGCCTTTCGGCCTTGTTTTGTATGTGCTTCAGCGCTACTGCAACCGGCGAATCGCCATCAAAGGGAAGCTTGCCTGTCACCATCTCATATATCGTGATACCAAGGGAATACAAATCGGATTTTTCATCGGTAAAGCCCCCTCTGGCCTGTTCCGGCGAAAAATAGTGCACTGAACCTATAGTACTGCCAACCATGGTTATGGTAGAGGATGAAACAGCTCTTGCTATACCGAAATCAGTGACTTTTATTATGCCTTCCCTCGTCATGAGTATATTGTGGGGTTTAATGTCACGGTGTATTATATGATTTTTATGAGCCTGTTCAATAGCCGAGCATATCTGGATGGC
>VEPD01000119.1 GCA_012027035.1 Ruminiclostridium sp.
CGCAAAATCTTATTTTGCGAAATATTACATTAATGAAACATAACGCACAAATTTTTATTTCATTAATTTGGTATTTGTGCGTTATATATTACTATTTCTGTGAGGATAAATTGGTTGTTTACGCTGTAGTATCAGGAGCAATGAAAATATTTTCAGGATTTAAGACAAACGTCCATTCAAGTGACATTTGTCATTTTTTTTATTACAAGCGTTAAATAATTTTATTACATTCGTAACAGGTGGTTTTTTCTCTACTGTGTCATAATTAAAAAGTGAATATGCTTTTTGATAGGAGGTGCTGGAAATGACCCAGAAGAAGGATGAATCTGCAATAGCTCAGTCCCCCGACGCCACCGGTAAAACAGAGACAAATATATCACGGCGTAAATTTCTTAGTTACAGTATCGGTGGGATAGCTGCCGCTGTTGTGGGTTCATTGCTTTACCCTTTAGCCGGGTTTACCGCTTCACCGGCTTTATCTGCCGGCAAGGAGGAATGGATAGCAATAGGAAATATTAAGGATTTTGTTCTGAATGAACCGATGAAGGTTGAGTATAGTTACAAAAAGCAAGATGGTTGGATGACTGTCGAACAAAAAAGGAATTGCTGGGTTGTAGCTAAAGATGGAGAAAGTTTCGATATTTTTGATCCAAGATGTACTCATCTAGGTTGTGCTTACCACTGGGAAAAGGATAAAAACCAGTTTTATTGTCCTTGCCACGGCGGGAAATTTGATATCAGCGGCAAAGTTCTTGGAGGACCGCCTCCACGGCCATTGGATCGCGTAGATTTTAAGATTGACGGCGAAAAACTACTAATAAAAGGAGCTTAAGGAATGAGCATTTATAATTGGCTGGACAAAAGGCTGGATATACGGCCCGGTATTGAAAAGGTTACGAAACACCCGGTACCTGTTTGGGTAAACTGGCTTTATTGTTTTGGTGGTATTACCTTCTTCCTTTTTGTTTTGCAGGTTATTACCGGTATGTTTCTGATGCTTTATTATGTCCCTTCGCCAGACCATGCATATGACAGCGTTCAATATATAACCAAAACCGTACGCTTTGGAGCTTTTATTCGTGGTATACATCATTGGTCGGCTACATTGCTGGTTGTCATGGTAGTTATTCATATGCTCAGGGTGTTCTGGCACGGCGCTTACAAAACTCCCAGAGAATTAAACTGGATCACCGGGGTATGCCTGTTTCTCATGATAATGGGATTTGGATTTACAGGTTACCTTCTTCCATGGGATCAAAAGGCATATTGGGCGACTACTGTTGGAACTAATATTGCCGGAACAGTACCGGTTGTGGGCCCCTTCATTCTTAAACTTATGCGTGGCGGTACAGATTTAGGAGCAATTACCCTGGTTCGGTTTTTTCAAATTCATGTTGCATTGCTGCCTGCAATTACAATTACTTTTTTAGTTGCCCATTTCTTTATGATTAGAAGACAGGGCATCAATAGACCATTTTAAGGGAGGGATCATGAAATTGAGAAAAAATACACGTAAGGAAATACCTTTTTATCCCGACCATATGTTCAAGGAGGGTATCGTAGCCCTGTTTGTTTTAGCTGTAGTAATGCTGATGGCAACCTTTTTACAGGTACCAAACGAGCCTGTTGCAAATCCTACTGATACCAGCTATATACCCCGTCCTGAATGGTATTTCCTATTTCTGTTTCAAGCTTTAAAATATTTCAGCGGTCCAACTGAAATGTTAGGTACTTTCCTTCTGCCGGTTGTCTTTATTTTGATTTTAGTATTGCTTCCTTTCTATGACCGTAAGGCCGAGAAAAAGTGGAGAAAACGCCCCATTGCAATTTCAGCGGCTACTTTAATATTAATCGGGATAATAGTATTGACATTTCAAGCAGGCCTGGTTTCTACTATAACCTTATTTGCCAGTCCTGCTCACGGCAAACAGATTTATGCGGACAAGGGCTGTGACATCTGCCATACGTTAACTGGCGCCACGACCGAGGGGGCTCCTGATCTTCTTCATGTGGGAAGCCGGCTGGAACCGGAATATATTTTTAACCATTTTAAAGATCCTGAGGCATACGTGAAAGATTCCAGTATGCCAAAGACGCGTGACTTAAGTGATCAGGATCTTAAGGATTTGACGGCTTATATGATGAGCCTCAAATAAGTCCGGGTTCTGCCTGCAAAAGTATAGGAAGCGGTTTCCAAGTATAAAAAAGGGTTTCAGGGATAATATTGTGTTTGAAGCTGCAACGGATATTATTTATAATGTCCATTATAGATTAGCAATTCATATATGGTTGGATATAGCGGAAAGATTTACTGTTGGCTTTTTAATACAGTACGATGAGAGAAGGTATATAAAATGTTCGGATTGGGTATGCCTGAATTAATTGTTATTCTTGTAATTGCCTTATTGATTTTCGGGCCTAAAAAATTGCCGGAGATTGCAAAAGGGATCGGAAAAAGTGTAATTAGCTTTAAACAAGGCCTGAAGGAGACGGTAGAAGAAGCTAAAAAAAACGATGAAATAAAAATTACTGAGGAAGAAAGCAGGAAGTAAGTTTGCAGAGGTAGTTTATGCGGATTTTAAAAATATTTATAAGGAAAAACAGGAAAGCGGTAAAGGCCGGTAAAGAACTACCTCTTATGGAGCATCTTGAGGAGCTTAGAAAAAGGCTTCTTTTTGGTATAGCTGCTGTAATAGTTTTTTCTGTTATTTCATTTATTTTCATTGATAAAATCCTCGCTTTTATAACCGTGCCCGTAGGCAGGCTTGTTTTTATCAACCCCACAGAGGCGTTTATGTCAAAAATAAAACTTGCATTTTCCAGTGGTATCTTTTTTGCAGTGCCCGCCTTAATTTACCAGGCATGGAAGTTTATCAGCCCGGCATTGTTTGACAGGGAAAAACGGTATGTATATTGGGTATTGCCTTCCGCCTGCCTGTTGTTTTTATTTGGAGTGTCATTCGCATTTTTCGGCGTACTGCCGGTGGGGCTGAAATTTCTTCTGGCGTATGGGGCGGCAAATATTCAGGCAATGATTTCCATTACCTCCTATATTAATTTTATATCTATCTTCTTATTATCATTTGGTATTGTTTTTCAGATACCCATCGTCGTTATTTTTCTCTCGAAACTGGGAATAGTCACACCTGGGTTTTTGAAAGAAAAGCGTAAATATGCAATATTGATTATATTTATTGCGGCTGCAATATTAACTCCGGGTCCTGATATATTCTCCCAGGTTATGATGGCCGTACCCCTGCTCTTGCTTTACGAAGTCAGTATTTTCCTTTCTAAATATTTCGGTCCGCAGCGTAAGCAAACCACTTATTGCTAAATCTGAAAGGTCGAACAGTAATTTTTGTTACTGAATCATTACAATATTATTTTATAAGGAATGATTTAATGATTAGTATTTCAAGGCTTTTATCAGGAGATAAGTATTTCGGTGATAGTTTAAGATATTCACATGGCGCCAAAGGCTCGATCAATGGCGCTACCGGAAAGCATGGGCCTGTTGTCGTGTGGAATTCCACACAAACATGTAATTTAAAATGTGTGCATTGTTATGCCAATGCCGGCTGTTCCAGGCATGAGGGCGAATTAACAACTGGTGAGGCAAAAAAGTTTATTGAAGATTTAGGTAATTTCAGTGTGCCTGTATTGCTTTTTTCCGGCGGTGAACCCCTGGTAAGGGATGACATTTTCGAACTTGTCAAGTATTGCCATACATTTAACATACGTCCTACTTTGTCAACTAACGGCACTTTGATTTCAAAGGAAGTCGCTAGAAAAATAAAAGACTCTGGTGTAGGATATGTCGGTATAAGCATTGACGGAATTGGCGAAGACAACGATAAATTCAGAGGTCAAAAGGGCGCTTTCGATAATGCCGTAAAGGGTATACGGAATTGTAAGGAAGCAGGCCAAAGGGTTGGTTTGAGGTTTACAATCAATAGCCATAATTTAGATTCTCTTACTGATATTTTTTACCTGATTAAAGAAGAAAACATCGACAGGGTATGCTTCTATCATCTTGTGTACTCAGGCAGAGGTCTGGATATGCTTAAAGAAGATATAACCCACGAAGAAACAAGGGAAGCCATGGATCTGATTATTGGCAAAACCCTTGATTTTCATAATAAAGGTTTTAAGAAAGAAATTCTGACTGTTGATAACCATGCCGACGGTATTTATCTATATCTGAAATATCGGCAGGAAAACCCTGAGATCGCTCGGAACGTTTTAGACCTTCTGAGCATCAATGGCGGAAACAGAACGGGTATTGCCTTTGGGGAGGTTGACAGTCTGGGGTTTGTACATCCTGATCAATTCACCCAGAATCATACCCTGGGAAATATAAAGGAAACGTCGTTTAAAGATATATGGACAGATATGAACCATCCGATAACGGCGGGTTTGAAAAACCGGAAACCATTGCTTAAGGGCAGGTGTTCAAAGTGTAAATGGCTGGATTTATGCAATGGAAACTTCAGAGCCAGAGCGGAGGCTGTTACCGGAGACTTTTGGGAATCGGATCCGGCATGTTTTCTGACTGATAAGGAAATAGGCCTGGAATTGACGGAGCCGGATAAAACATATTATCCGCAGTAGGAAAAATCGTGGAAGTTATTCTTGATTAATGGACTTGGGGGTAAAGAAATGATTATATCCTGGAACACGACCAACGCTTGTAATATGCATTGCGGCCATTGTTACAGAGATGCCGGAGTTAAGGCAAAAGACGAGTTGAATACCGAAGAGGCTAAAAACCTTTTATCCGAAATTGCAAAAGCCGGTTTTAAAATAATGATATTCAGCGGCGGTGAGCCTTTAACCAGGCCGGACATAACAGAGTTGACGGCGTTTGCCAAAACAAAAGGCATGGTGCCTGTTTTTGGAACAAACGGCACACTTATTACTCCTAGAATGGCAAAAGATTTGAAGGAGGCTGGCGCTGCCGGCATGGGAATTTCCTTAGACAGCATGGATAAGGAGAAACACGATACTTTCAGATGCTGCACAAATGGTTGGGAAAAAGCTGTAAAAGGCATGGTAAACTGCCGGGAAGCCGGACTTGCGTTTCAAATACACACAACTGTTATGGAATGGAACAAACATGAAATAATTGATATTACCGATTTTGCTGTTGAAATAGGCGCTAAGGGCCATCACATCTTCTTTTTGGTGCCTACGGGACGCGGAAAAAAAATTGAGGATGAGTCATTGGAAATGCATGATTATGAGTCGCTTTTAGAAAATATTATGAAAAAGCAAAAGGAAGTAAGCATTGAAATAAAACCTACCTGCGCACCCCAATTTATGAGGATAGCCTCGGAAATGGGCATGAACTTGAGATTTGGCCGCGGATGCCTGGCGGGAACACATTACTGTATTATAAGTCCGGTAGGTGATGTTCAACCTTGTGCATTCCTGAACATGGCGGCAGGGAATGTCAGAAAAACTCCATTTAGTGAGATTTGGCAAAATAGTGAGGTATTCAAGCTTTTGAGGACAATGGATTATAAAGGCAGGTGCGGATCCTGCAAATATAAAGTGAAATGCGGAGGATGCCGTGCAAGAGCTGCTTACTACAATAATGGCGATATTATGAGTGAGGATTCCTGCTGTCTTTATTAATAATACTTGCACTTCAGTACTAAAGGCAAAGGGGTGATTATAAGTGGATTTGATTGATAGTCAGCTGTTAAATATTATTCAAAAGGATTTTCCCATTGATTCCAAGCCTTTTGAAATAATAGCAAATATAATGAACATAACCGAAGATGAAGTCCTATCCAGGATTAGGAAGTTAAAGAAGGAGGGAATAATCAGAAGGTTAGGCGGAATTTTTGATTCAAAGAAGTTAGGCTATGTCAGTACTTTATGCGCGGTAAAGGTTCAACCTCAAAAGATTGAAGAAGCGGCGGCGTTTATAAACACTTTTAATGAAGTTACTCATAACTACCTGAGGGATAACGAATTCAACATATGGTTTACACTAATCGCCTATTCCCAGGAAAGGATTCAAGAAATATTAGAAAGAATCCAAGGCAAATTCAGCGATTGCATAATAATCAATCTGCCTTCAAAAAACCTGTTTAAAATAAACGTTAATCTGAATGTGAGTGATGAATAGTATGCTTGATGAATTAGATAGAAGTATAATCCGGCAGCTACAAGAAGATCTCCCCATTGTACGTAATCCTTATAAAGTTTTATCCGGGCATTTAGGCATATCTGAGGATGAATACATTAAAAGGACAAAGTATTTAGCTGAAAACAGCTTTATAAGAAGATTTGGCGCTGCATTAAACCATAGAAGCCTGGGCTTTTCAGCCAATGCAATGGCGGTCTGGATAGTTCCGGATGAAAAAGCTGAGGATATTGGTAAAATAATGGCCTCTTTCAAAGAGGTTTCACACTGTTATCAAAGACCTGCATTCGAAGGCTGGCCCTATAATCTCTTTACAATGATCCATGGGAAATCTCATGACGAATGTGAGAAAATTGCGGAATTAATCGGTGAAAAGACTGGAATTAACAAGTACAGGCTCATATACAGCACGAAAGAATTTAAGAAAACCAGCATGAAATACTTCGTGGAAGACAATATGTAAAGAAATCATCTTTTCACTGACAGAAGAGGGAAAGGTCTTGAAAATACATTAAAAGTTCATACAATGCATTTCTTCTTTAAATCTTCCGGCACTTACTTGGGCTAAAAGTAGATTTTTGGCCATTTAGGAGCACTGAAAGTATTACTTCCGATTTTTCTGCAAATGCTGGCCGGAGGGACTGAATTTGCAGAAATTCATAGCGGAAGTAATATTTTCATCAGTGCTTATCTATTAAAAACGGTTGTTTTATAGTAAAATCAGAGTACGGAAGATTTTTATGCGGAGAATAAGCAAAATGGGCTTAAAGAGTGAACTTTTATCAATAAACGCCATAACACGGTTGGAGCGGGACGGAATGTTCCAGCTGATGGATGAGTATTATGATCACATTGGTCATGAGTCTTTCGAAAATGACCTTATGGAAAAAGATTCGGCATTGGTATTAAGAGACAAGGAAGGTATCCTGCAGGGATTTACAACCATCAAGGTTTTCGGCCTTAATATAGATGGACTGCCTGTCAGGCTTGTGTTTTCCGGCGATACCATTATCAATAAGCACCACTGGGGTAGCCTGGAGCTTCACAGGTCGTGGATCAGGACTGTTTATTCAATGGTCGGGGGGGATAAGGGAGAGGCATATTGGCTTTTGATGTCAAAAGGTTACAAAACATACAGATTCCTGCCTGTCTATTTCCATGATTTTTATCCGCGCCATAATAAGGAAACGCCTGTATTTGAAAAAAAAATTATTGACGCCTTTGGCGAATTCAGACAGCCTGGGCATTATGATCCTGCCACAGGAGTTATTTACCTGAATGGTGAGAAGGATTTTCTGAAAAAAGGGGTAGCGGATATAACTGACAAGCATTTGAAAGACCCTCATATACGGTTTTTTGTTAAAATGAATCCCGGATATCTCAAGGGTGACGAACTGGTATGCCTGACCAAATTATCCGCGGAGAACATGAAGCCTATGGTATTAAGATATCTTCAGGAGCCGGATGTATGAATAGCTTATTGAGTTATTTGGTCAACAGGCTGTGGATAAGCCTTTGCAGAACTGAATATAAGCGTTTTTCAGAATCCATTGGCAATGTACGGCAGGTACAAGAGGAGGTTTTGTCTGCTCTCATCAGTAATAACAGTCAAACAGTGTATGGGATGGAATATGGTTTCAGCACAATACTAACTCCTGAGGAGTTCCGGAAAAACGTCCCTTTGACCAGCTATGAGGATTATACGGAATATATTCAAAGGATCAAAGCCGGGGAAACAGCCGTGCTGACGGCAGAGCCGGTTGTCATGCTGGAGCTTTCCAGCGGTTCGGCTTCATCGTCAAAGTTCATACCATATACAAAAGGTTTGAAAAAGCAGTTCACTTGCGGGATAAGTCCCTGGGTCTACGATCTTTATCGAAGCTGTGCAGGGCTTATGGACGGGAAGGCATACTGGTCTGTCACCCCTGTGATTGCAAAAAAGGAAAGGACTGAAAGCGGAATTCCAATAGGCTTCGAGGAAGACAGCGAATATTTCGGACGGATGGAAAAGCACCTGCTGGATTTCCTCTTTGCAGTCCCCGGCGAGGTCAGGCAAGTTCAGGATTCTCAGGCTTTCCATTATATAACGCTGCTTTTTTTACTAAAAGAAAAGAGCCTTGCCTTTATCTCGGTATGGAACCCTACGTTCCTGTTACTCCTACTCAAGCCATTACGCGATTATGAGGATCGCTTGCTGAAAGATTTGAAGGAAGGGACGGTAAAGCCGCCTGTTGACATAACCCCGGAATTGCTGCGGGTATTTCAAAAAAAGCTGGGAAGGAATGTACGCAGAGCAGAGGAACTGAAAGAAATTTTTTCTTCATATGGCAAAAGATATGGTAAAAGTGGAAATATTGAAAGCAGAACCGTTTATGAATTGATCTGGCCTGGCCTCAGGCTTATCAGCTGCTGGACGGACGCAAATGCTGAAATATTTGTCCCCCAGCTAAAAAAGCTTTTCCCGAATGTTGAAATACAGGGGAAAGGGCTGCTTGCCACTGAAGCCTTTGTGTCTTTTCCTTTTTATAAAGAAGAGGGCGCCTTGCTGTCAATAAGGTCGCACTTTTTTGAATTTGAGGAGCTGGATGAAAGCAGGGTATTGACCGGAAATATCATATTAGCCCATGAGCTTGTGAAAAATCGCCTGTATTCTGTAGTTGTAACTACCGGAGGAGGCCTTTACAGATACCGTTTGCAGGATATTGTAGAGGTTGTGGGGTTTACCCGGGATTGCCCAAGACTTAAATTCTTTGGTAAAGGTGAGAAGATATCCGACCTGTGCGGCGAAAAGCTGAACGATCTGCACGTAAAGGGTGTTGTGGAAAATGCATTAATCAGAAATAAACTGGCCGTCGTATTCTATTTGGTGGCGCCGGAAATAGAGGAAGATTTCTCAGGGTATGTTCTTTTTATTGAGACGGCGTCTGATGATGGCAGGGAAACAAGGGAGGCAAGTGAAGAAAGCAAAGCAAGTAATGCAAATAAAACGAGTGAAGCAAATGAAGCAAATGAAAATGAAGCAAATCAAGCAAATGAGGCAACGGGACGGTTTTCCAGCTCTAATACGGATGAAGATGTTTTACTTGATTTGGTTAAGGATGTTGAAACCGGCCTTTGCGGGAATTTTCATTATAACTACTGCAGACAGCTTGGCCAGCTTGGAGCATTACGGTTGTTTATAATAAAAGGGACCGGAAATTGCAGCGGATTGGAAACTTATCTGAGTACATGCCGGAAGCTTGGACAGAGAGAAGGGAATATCAAGCCCTGTGCGCTTCACAATAAAGCGGGCTGGACAAGGGAGTTTGAAGGAAGCTATTTTAAAGAAAATTAGGGGGGCTGATTTTGAAAATTGTATTATTATCGCCGGCCGGAGCCATGCACAGATTCAATGGGAGCTTCAAAAGATCCCTGCATTATGCGCCTTTGACGCTGACTACTTTAGCCGCCCTCGTCCCGGAAGAACTGAAAGCGGAAGTTGTTATTCACGATGAGACGGCGGAAACCATACCGCTTGACCTTGATGCGGACATTATCGGGATAACTGCCATTACCGGAACCAGTATCAGGGCTTACAGGTATGCCGATTATTTCAGAAGCAAAGGGATACCTGTTGTGATGGGAGGAGTGCATCCTACATTTTTGCCCGGGGAGTCCGCCGGCCATGCAGATGCAGTCATGGCGTGGCTGGGAGACAAATCGTGGCCCAGACTGCTGTGGGACTTTGTCAGGGGCTCCATGCAGAAAATGTACTATC
>VEPD01000350.1 GCA_012027035.1 Ruminiclostridium sp.
CATTAATAATATATTATAATACTCATTTCTTTATCAAATATGTGATTTTCCTAAATTGTATTGTTTTAGGCGGTTTTTTGGCGATTATTTGCCATTTGGTTAGTATCTCATCGTTTTTCATAAATTTAAAACTAACGTCTCTTATCCAGTTCCTTGTATATATCCTCCAGAGTCATACCCTGCTTTACCAGCATTACCATTACGTGATAGATCAGGTCTGCAACTTCATAGCATATTTCATTTTGCGAACCGTTTTTTGCAGCAATTATTACTTCTGAGGTCTCTTCACCTATTTTCTTAAGTATCTTGTCAAGACCTTTGTCCATCAGATAATTAGTGTATGAGCCTTCTTTGGGATGAGAGACCCTGTCGGTTATTACATTATAGACGTCCTTAAGCACCCCGGGGCCGGCAGAAATCCCGTCTGTAGCCTTTCCCGCCTCCCTGGGGTTGAGCGGTGTGATTTCATTTGTCTCATCAGGATTTAAAGGCTCGCCAGGAGAGAGCGGCTTGCATTCATTTGTTTCATCAGAATTCACAGCAGTGTCTGCTCCAACTTCAATTTTTCTATAGAAGCAGGATCTATGTCCGGTATGACAGGCTGCTCCTGTCTGTTCAACCTTTAGGAGCAGCGTATCGCCGTCACAATCTATACTGACGGACTTAACATTTTGATAGTGGCCTGAGGTTTCCCCCTTCAACCAGAGCTTTTGTCTGCTCCTGCTGTAATAACAGGCTTTCCCGGTTTCCAGTGTTTTTTTGAGCGACTCGGCATTCATGTATGCAAGCATCAGGATCTCGTCTGTTTTGTAATCCTGTGTGATTGCCGGGATCAATCCATTTTCATCGTATTTAAGCTGATTCATAATATCCTTCATTAAAAAAACCTCCATACACCTCAGTAATATCTACCCTTTATAGATGGTCAAAACATACAGTAAGATTTGAAATGCAATAGTGCCTATTATGACTGCTGCTACCTTATGTTTTTTAATAAATCCTGCCAAATTGACAACTCCTTTATCATAAACAACGATAAGCGTTACATTCTGACCTCGATGCCCTTCCCTCTCAGATATGCCTTTAAGTCCCGTATTTCCATCTCCCTGTAGTGGAATAGGGAAGCAGCCAGAACAGCATCCGCCCTTCCTTCCGTGAAAGCTTCATAAAAATGTTCCATAGAGCCCGCGCCGCCTGAAGCTATAACCGGAATTTTTACGCTGTCTGATATTTGCCTTGTAAGCTGTATATCATAGCCGGCTTTTGTACCGTCGCAATCCATGCTTGTAAGGAGTATTTCACCTGCACCAAGCTTCTCGGCCTCCACGGCCCATGCAATCGCATCCCGTCCTGTGTTAACCCTGCCGCCGTTTAAGTATACCTCCCAGCCGCTGCAGTCCGGTTTTCTTTTTGCATCAATGGCAACAACCACACACTGGCTTCCAAAGCGCCACGCCGCTTCCGATATAAGCTCCGGACGCTTTAGAGCCGCTGAATTGACAGATATCTTGTCTGCGCCGGCTTTCAGTATTTCACGGAAATCATCCGCAGTCCTTATGCCGCCCCCTACCGTAAAGGGTATGAATACCTGCTCGGCTACTCTGCTTACCACATCCAGCATAATGCTCCTGGCGTCGCTGGAAGCTGTGATATCAAGAAAAGTAAGCTCGTCGGCGCCGGCCTTGTCATAGATGGCCGCTACTTCCACAGGATCGCCTGCATCCCGAATATTAACAAAATTTACACCTTTTACGACCCTTCCTGCATGCACATCCAGGCAGGGTATAATACGCTTTGTAAACAAATCCATATCTCCTTAAGCAGGCGACCGATAGCCGCCTCTGCATTTAACGGTAATTATTTCGAAAACTCAAATCTCCTGTCATTGCGAGGCCGTAGGCCGTGGCAATCTGGTTTACCCCCGCTTTCTGGCATAGAGATTGCCACGTCGTTATCACTCCTCGCAATGACAATTATATTTGTCATAAAATGGTTTCCGCATTTTACCCGGCAATCCTGACAGCCTCTGCCAAATCTATGTCTCCCGTATACAATGCCTTGCCTACGATAGCCCCGGCAACGCCAATGTTCTTCAGGTTTTTAATATCTTCAATACTCTTTACACCGCCGGAGGCTATAACCTCTATCCCAACTGCCCTTACCATTTCTTCCATTGCCTTAAGATTAGGGCCAGTCAGCATGCCATCCCTTGAAATATCAGTATATATAATAGTTTTTGCTCCAAGCTCCTGCATTTTTTTTGCAAAGCCTATGGCCGTAAATTCGCTTGTTTTTGCCCAGCCTTCTATGGCCACCATGCCGTCTTTGGCGTCAATGCCGACCGCAAGGCTGTTTTCAAAGGTCTGGACCGCTTTTTTTACAAGATTGGGATCGTTTACTGCGGAAGTACCCAGAATGACTCTTTGAATACCTTTGCATAATATTATTTCAATCATTTCAATGGTTCTGATACCGCCGCCCAGTTGAACAGGTATGCCCAGCTTGACCGCAATTTCACTTATAACGGCAGTATTCCTGGGTTTACCCAGTCTGGCCCCATCGAGATCCACTACATGCAGATATTGCGCGCCCATTTGCTCAAACTTTTTAGCCATTTCCACAGGGTCATCCGAATAAACAGTGACGTCGGTAAATCGTCCCTGTGCAAGCCTTACACATTTTCCATCCTTGACGTCAATCGCCGGATAAATTATCATTGACCTTTCAACTCCTTTATATTTTCAGCCCAATTTCTCAGCATATCCAGCCCCACGCTTCCGCTTTTTTCCGGATGGAACTGGGTGGCGAATATATTACCTCTGGCAATGGCTGCATCAAATCTTACGCCGTATTCGACGGTTGCGGCAACAATATTTCTTTCCTCCGCTGCAAGATAAAAGGAATGTACAAAATAGACATAGGGATTTGACGGTATTTTGCGAAACAGCGGACAGGATTCCTTTGCCTGTAAGGAATTCCAACCCATATGGGGCACTTTCAGGCCGGCGTCCTGCGGCAGTTGTTTTATCGCTCCCCTGAATATCCCAAGTCCTTCTGCGCGGCTTCCGCCTTCTTCGCTGTAATCGAACAGCAGCTGCATGCCCAGGCATATTCCAAGAAACGGTTTATCGGCGGCAATGGTGTCCTTTACCACATCAACCATACCTGCATTTCTCAGGTTTTCCATCGCATCGGAGAATGCGCCTACTCCGGGCAGTACAATGCCATCAGCCAGCGAAGCGGCTTTTACATCCGATGTTATTACTGCATCACAACCTATAAAATGAAAAGCTTTCTCAACGCTTCTCAGATTTCCAACCCCATAATCAATAATTGCAATCAAAACTATCTACTCCATTCATTTTTGAAGGACA